>DAINQQ010000074.1:0-24026 GCA_036742645.1 Flavitalea sp. | reverse complement strand
GGTTAACCATAATATCCCCAATATCCCGTCTTTAGATAATTTCCCTTATTCCGCAATTTGTAAAATGTTCCCGCCTGGGAATTTAATTCGGATGGAGAGAGAGTAGATAATTTTGCGGAACAAGCTATGAAACGTCCTCTATTCTATCGCCTTGGTTTACAGTGACTTAGTTTATCCACTTAGAGCTTTCTAACGCCAGCCTGTCGGGCCAAAAGTTAGAGTACGCCGATTGTCCAGGTGTTGACTGGCAAAGAATCGGTGAAGTGCCGGGTAAAGGAAATAGCAATAACACTAATTATGTCTACAATGACAAAAGAGCGAAAGTCGTGTTGTTTATTATCGTTTTCCCCAGATTGATACTGATGGTCGGGCTCTCTATCCTTCGATAAAGAATACCCGTATAGGTGAGGACATATTACCTGTGAGAATTTATAGCTCAAATAAATGTGGACATTGATTTAAACACTTCGATTTCAACGGTCAGATCGTCAGTAAACAAAGTTTCAGCAATTCGTTATATAAGATCAATTTAAATCTTCCAAATAACTCCAGCAGGAAAATATAGGCAGGTAACCCCTAAGGGATGGGGCAGAGGGCTAAGAAGTTATCCTCTAGAAGTATTCGTTTAAGGATTGCAGGGCTAACCGGCCAAGAGCTTTTCTGAACCAGGTAGCTCAGGTAATTTCCATGCAAAGCTCTATCAAAACGCCGTTAGTAGTTTTTGGATGAAGGAAGCAGACCAGTTTATTATCAGCTCCTAACTTTGGAGTTTCACTTAATAAGACAAATCCCTCAGCGGCTAACCTCTCCATTTCCAGCTGGATATCGCTTACCTCAAAAGCCAGGTGATGAATTCCCTCTCCTTTCTTTTCGATAAAGCGAGCAATCAACCCGTCGGAAGCAGTGCTCTGCAGCAATTCGATTTTCGATGCATCCGTTTGAAAAAAAGCGGTGTTTACCTGTTCGGATTCTACCTGCTCTGTCTTATAGCACTGCCTGTTTAACAGCTTTTCAAATAAAGGAATGGAAATTGAAAGATCTTTTACGGCGATTCCAATGTGCTCAAGGTGATGCATGAAGAAAAGTTATGTTTCGAAATTGGTAAAAAAAACCCAACCGGAAAAGATGGATCTTTAAATCGGTTCATTTTTAGACTAAATTTGTGGATTCTTTTCTATTTTTAAAATTGATAATGAATATGTTAAAATTGCCAATATATCTGGACCATAACGCGACGACGCCATGTGACCCCAGAGTTGTCGATGCGATGGTTCCTTACTTTACTCAACATTTCGGCAACTCAGCCAGCCGTAATCATCCCTTTGGATGGCAGGCAGAAGAAGCTGTTGACTATGCCAGGGAGCAGGTCGCTAAGCTTATCGGTGCGGATCCAAAAGAAATTATTTTCACTTCCGGCGCTACTGAGGGCGACAATCTGGCGATTAAGGGTGTGTTAGATATGTATGCAAGCAAGGGTAATCATATTATCACGGCAACGACAGAACACAAAGCCGTTCTCGATACCTGCAAACACATCGAAAAAACCGGTGGTGAAGTAACATATCTGGAAGTAAATTCTGAGGGTCTGATCAATCTTGAAGAGCTCGAGGCGGCGATCAAGCCTACAACAATACTCATCGCTATCATGTATGCCAATAATGAAATTGGCACTATTCAGCCAGTAAGAGAAATAAGTAAAATTGCAAAGAAACGTGGTGTTTTGTTTTTCACAGATGGAACCCAGGCAGTGGGTAAAATTCCGGTCGACGTCAACAAAGACGGAATTGACCTGATGGCTTTTTCGGCGCATAAAATGTATGGCCCTAAGGGAATTGGTGCATTATATGTACGGCGCAAAAGCCCACGGGTAAAAGTTACTGCACAAATGGATGGAGGCGGCCATGAAAGAGGGATGCGCAGTGGTACGCTGAATGTTGCCGGAATAGTCGGATTTGGAAAAGCCTGTGAGATCGCAATGCAGGAAATGGAGACTGAAACTGAAAGAGTGTCCAAATTAAGAGACAAACTCGAAAACGCTTTGCTCCGTTTGGAAGAAGCCTATGTGAATGGCAGCCGTGAGCATCGCTTACCCCATGTGTCGAATATTTCTTTCAAGTATGTTGAAGGTGAAGGTTTAATGATGGGATTCAATAAGGATATCGCAGTTTCTTCGGGCTCGGCCTGTACTTCAGCCTCGCTTGAACCTTCTTATGTTTTAAAAGCTTTAGGTTTAGGTGACGATCTGGCACACAGTTCGCTTCGTTTTGGATTAGGCAGGTTTACAACGGATGAACAAATCGATTATACAATAGAACAGGTATCTAAAACGGTTATCAAACTTCGAGACATGAGCCCATTATGGGAGATGTACAAAGAAGGTGTTGACTTGAATAAAATAGAGTGGGCACATCATTAATGTGCAGAGTATAATGTGCAGAGGGTCAAATGTTGAAAGTATGAAAATGCAATCTATCATTTTCAAATTTTCAAATTTTCAAATTTTCAAATTATTACAATGGCATATTCAGAAAAAGTCATCGACCATTATTCTAACCCGAAAAATGTCGGGACGCTAGATAAGAGTCAAAAAAACGTCGGTACCGGTTTGGTGGGAGCACCTGAATGCGGTGACGTTATGCGCCTCCAAATTGAAGTGGACGAAGCTACCGGTGTAATCAAAGATGCGAAATTTAAAACCTTCGGTTGTGGAAGTGCTATCGCGTCTTCTTCTTTAGCAACGGAATGGTTAAAGGGTAAGACAGTTGACGATGCATTGAAAATTGATAATATGGAAATTGTGGAAGAGCTTAATCTGCCGCCTGTAAAGATTCACTGTTCAGTATTGGCGGAAGATGCGATCAAAGCGGCCATTAACGATTTCCGGGTTAAGAACGGAATGGAAGCATTGAAGTTCGACGAGAGTGTGGTTCATTAATTCAATTAGCAAATTTGAAGATTTGGAAATTTGAACATGAAATCGCAGTTTATCCGTTTCATTTTCAAATTTTCAAATTTTCAAACTTTCAAATTGGCAAATATGATTTTCGTAAGTGATAAGGCAAAAGAAAAAGTTTCAAAGCTGATGGCGGACGCCGCTATTGCGAATCGTTCCGATTATTTTCTTCGGGTTTCGGTTGTTGGTGGAGGATGTTCTGGACTTAGCTATAAATTGGATTTTGATAACGAATCAAAGCCCATGGACCAGGTGTTTGAAGACAACGGGGTGAAAGTGGTTACTGACCTCAAAAGTTTTTTATACCTGGTGAATACAACACTTGATTTCTCGGACGGCTTAAATGGAAAGGGTTTCTACTTCAGTAATCCCAACGCCAGCCGTACCTGCGGTTGTGGTGAGAGTTTCGCTGTTTAACACACTAATACGCGCTAATTGGAGCCAATTGGCGCAATGCCTATTACATCGCCCAAAGTTTCTGATTAGATTTCGCGTTAATTTAATTAACGCTCAAAAAGTTATAATTCCTGCTACCTAGGAAATAACTTTCGCGTTAATTCGTTCCAATTAGCGCCGTCATTCCGGTAAAAAAAATTGAAAAACTTATTCGTGTAAAAAAAATGGCGCCATCGTTTAGATCAGCGCCAATTGGTGTTTTGCAGTTGGTTTTGGAGAGTGTTTTTAAGCTGTCTTTTTCTCACCGTTAATAGAAACGACAGTCTCTGAAAACGAATATAGAGAAATGATTATTCAAAATTTTAACAAATCTCCCCTTTTCTTAACTTATACACAGAATCCCTTATTTTCGTCGCCATGTGGTTTGTTTGTAAAAAAGAGTTCCGGCAGTTTTTTAGTAGTCTTACCGGTTACATAGCCATTGTGGTTTTTCTCTTAATAAATGGACTTTTTCTGTTCGTTTTTCCCGACTCAAATATTCTTGACTTTGGATACGCAACACTAGACCGGTTTTTTGAGCTTGCACCATGGATCCTATTATTTCTGATACCTGCCATTACGATGAGAAGTTTTTCGGATGAGTTTCGGGCAGGCACTTTTGAAATTTTGCGTACAAAGCCTCTCAGCACCCGGCAATTGGTCGCAGGTAAATTCATGGGTTCGTTCCTTGTGGTATTTATTGCGTTACTGCCAACAATCTTATATGCTCTCACCATCAATAGTCTCTCTGTTCAGGGAGGAATAGATATTGGTGGAACCATGGGGTCTTATATAGGCCTAATATTTTTATCGGCTGTTTTTATAGCGATCAGCATTTGTTGCAGCAGTTTTACGAACAACGCAGTTGTTGCATTTATCCTGAGCGCGTTCGTCTGCTTTATTGTGTATAGCGGTTTTAATGCGATAAGCCAGATTCCAGCATTAGAGGCGGGCGCTGATTATTACGTTGAAATGCTTGGAATCGACTTTCATTACCGCAGTGTTAGTCGTGGCGTTATTGATAGCCGTGATATCATATATTTTGGTAGTGTTATTATATTTTTCCTTCTTTTCACCAACCGGAACTTAGCGAAGCGATAATCCATGAAAAAATTGCTGGCCTCTAAATACTGGTGGATTTTTCTTCTTGTAGCGTTAATTGTCATTAACTATATTGCATCTATTGTCCATGTCCGGTATGATCTCACGCAGGAAAAAAGATATACCCTTTCTCAGCCGACCAAACAGCTTTTGCAAAAATTAAGTGATCCCGTTTCAATCACTGTTTTTTTGAAAGGCGACATGCCCGCTGGCTTCCGGAAATTATCAAATAGCACCGGTGAATTACTGCAGGAGTTTAAGGAGTGGGGCAAAACGAATATCCAATTTCGTTTTCAGAAACCAGGCGAAGGCATGGATGATACGGCAAAAACCAATTTCGTTGTATATCTCGATAGTTTAGGCCTTAGCCCTACGAACGTTAAAGTACAGACGAAAGCAGGAGAGGCACAGGAAGAACGGCTAGTCTACCCAGGCGCCCTAATAGGCTACCGGGGGGCAGAGGTGGCTATTGATCTTTTAAAAGGACAAAGTGCATATGGAGGCACCAATTCATTGAATAATGCTGAGGCGTTGCTCGAATATAAGTTTGCCAGCGCAATACAAAAGTTGACTACCGATACCGTTCCTTTGATCGGCTACCTCGTGGGAAACGATCAGCCCTTAACATACAATGTGTATGATCTAATTGAAAATACACTCAGGCCGAACTATCGATTCGATTTCGTGTCAATTGACAGCTTTAACTTCATTCCGCCAGACTTCGATGCAATTGTGATTGTAAAACCTACCGCGAAGTTTAACGATCAGCAAAAATTGAAAATCGATCAGTACATTATGCATGGAGGTAAAGTAGTATGGATGATTGATAACCTGTACGCCGAAATGGATAGCCTTATGAGAAAGCAAAGCGATTTCATTGCTTTCGACAGAGGATTGAATCTCGATGACCAGCTATTTAAATATGGTGTCCGTATTAACAAAGATCTTGTTCAGGATCTTCAGAGCGATCAAATTCCACAAGTTGTGGGTAACTATGGAGGTCAACCCCAGATTGAACTGGTGAGATGGCCGTACTTTCCTTTGCTTATACCCAATAACAATCATCCGATTTCTAAAAACCTCGATAACGTACTATCCATATTTCCGAATTCTGTGGATACAATAAAAACCAGTGGTGTTAAGAAAACGATTTTGTTGACAACTTCCGCAAATGCCAGAAGTCTTAGCACACCTGCTATAGTATCGTTTAATAGTTTGAAAACGGAAGAGGACATGAAGACTTTCGCTCAAAAAAATATTCCGATTGCCGTATTATTGGAAGGCAGTTTTGCATCCTTGTACTCTAATCGCTTTTCGGCTGTTATGGCCGATACTTCTTCTGCAAATTCGATTACAGGTAGAAAACCTCGACCATTTAATCGGTCATTTGCTGCAATATCACCCGACAATAAAATGATCGTTGTTTCGGATGCAGATCTGGTCGCAAATGTTGTTACTCAAAATGAAGGTCCCAAATCAATGGGTTTTAATCAATTTACGCAGCGCCAATATGCCAATAAAGACTTTTTTTTAAACTGTCTGGAATACCTTGTCAACCCTTCCGGCATTCTGGAAGCGCGTTCTAAGGACCTTACTCTGCGCCTGCTTGATCCAAAGAAAGTTGAAGAGGAGAAAGCCAAATGGCAATTCATCAATATTGGGATACCTGTCATTCTAATACTCATTTTCGCCTTCATCTACCAGTCAATGAGGAGACGAAAGTATCAGTAGTTGATGAGCATAAAGGCATTCGGTTTCTGTAAGGAAATTAGCGTTAATTCGCTCCAATTCGTGCCACTCTGTGCGCACAAAAGAATACCCGTTATTCGTGTATAAAAATTCGTGTAAAAAATTGGCGTATTTCGCGTTTATAATTAGCGTTTATGACACCGGAGATAATAACGTATCTGACATTTGGCGGTTTGTTAATCGTGGCTTTGATTTTTGATTTGGGATTGCTCAGTAAGAAACATTCTCATATTACTATCCGTAAAGCGCTATGGCAGACTATTTTTTGGGTAAGCCTTGCCCTCGCTTTTTTTGTATTTGTTTGGATTGAATTTGATCGTACGATCGCACTGGAATACCTAAGCGCCTATCTAACCGAATGGAGTCTTAGTATCGATAATATTTTTGTATTCATCCTGATCTTTTCCTTTTTTGCTGTCAAAGAACATCAATACGCACGAGTGCTTTTAATCGGTATTATGATGGCAATTATTTTCAGGGTGATCTTTATCACGATAGGTATTGTATTGGTTGAGAGATTCGAGTGGCTGTTATATATTTTCGGAGCAATACTGGTTTATACCGGAATCAAAATGTTCAGTTCCACCGAGGAAGAAGTAGTAACCCTTGAAGAGAACCGTGTCTATAGAATAATCAGGAAAATTCTACCATTGACGCCTATCGACAATCATGGAAAATTCACGCACCGCATAAACGGTAAAAGATACTTCACGTCTATTTTTGTGGTGGTGCTTATGCTTGCATCCACTGATATTGTTTTCGCCCTCGATTCCATCCCGGCTGTATTTGGCATTTCCAAAAGCAGGCTTGTGATTTACACGTCAAACATTTTCGCTGTGCTTGGTTTACGTTCCCTGTTCTTCTTATTAAAAGGCGCGAAGGAAAAATTTGCTCATCTTCAACAAGGAATAGCCATTGTTTTGGTCTTTATCGGTCTAAAAATGCTCGCTGAAATTTTTCATCTTAAGATACCGGTTTTCATTTCATTGCTTGTGATTCTGGTCTGTATTGCAGCGTCGATTGTTTATTCACTTGCAGTTGCAAACAAAGAGGAAAAAACTGCCGTAGCCGATGACACCAGGGAGATAGATCTTCATTAATCATTGCATATTGAAATACTACCTCGAAAATATCGCGTCTATTATAAAGGGAAGGTTTCTGCACAAAAACAGTAACCCGGTTGTTGAACATTTATTACTTGATAGCCGCAAGATCATCTTTCCTCAATCTTCTCTATTCATTGCGTTGAAAGGACCCAGGCGGGATGGCCACTCATTTATCTCAGAAATATACGAGAAAGGCATAAGGAACTTTGTTGTTGCTCACGAAATAAGTAATGATGAAATTCCAGAAGCCAATATCATCCTGGTTAAAAACACATTAGCCGCTTTGCAAACGTTGGCAGCACATCGCAGGAAGCAGTTCAGTATTCCCGTTATAGGCATCACAGGCAGCAATGGTAAAACAATCGTAAAAGAATGGCTGAATCAGTTGCTTGAAGAGCAGTTTAATATTGTTCGTAGTCCGAAGAGTTACAATTCGCAGATAGGCGTTCCGCTGAGTGTTTGGCAAATGAACGAATCACATGATCTGGCAATCTTTGAGGCGGGTATTTCTGAAAGTGGCGAGATGAGTAATCTGGAAAAAATCATACAGCCCACCATCGGCATTTTTACGAATATCGGAGAGGCGCATAGCGAAGGGTTTATTAATATCAGGCAAAAGATTAATGAAAAGCTGCAGTTATTTGCGCACGTCGATACCCTTATATATTGTAAGGACGATCTTTCACTTCACGAGGCAGTCGCTACCTTATGGCACCAATTGCATAGACGTGGAGATAAGACTTTTTCCATCTTCAACTGGAGTGTGGGTGGTGCAGCTGCTCTGCGAATACAGGCAATTTCCAAGCGGAACAATGAGTCGGTCATTACGGCTGAATGGCAATCTGAAACTTTTGAGATAACCATTCCGTTTACGGATAGCGCGTCTATCGAGAATGTGATACATTGTTGGTGTGTCTTGCTACAATTTAAAATTTCCCACGAACTCGTCCTGCAAAAAATGCGGCAGCTTGCAGTAGTTGCAATGAGGCTGGAGTTAAAAAATGGTATTAATAATTGTTCTATCATCAACGATAGCTACAGCTCTGATCTTAGCTCACTTAGAATCGCCCTCGATTTTTTGATGCATCAGCAACAGCATTTGAAGCGTACGGTTATTCTTTCAGACATATTGCAAAGTGGAAAAGCCGAAAAAGAATTATACCAGGAAGTGGCCCATGCATTAGAGCAACAAAAAGTGAATCGGTTCATAGGAATCGGAAAAAAGGTCACGCAAAATCGATCCGTTTTTGAAGCCATACCGTCACTCGAAGTTTCTTTCTGTGATTCTGTAGAAGATTTTAGAAAAAACTTCTACAACTTTCACTTCCGGGATGAGACTATTCTATTGAAAGGCGCCAGGATGTACGAGTTTGAACAAATTGATGCTTTGCTTGAACAGAAAGTGCATCAAACCATCCTTGAAATTAATTTGACTTCACTTGTACATAACCTTCAACAATTCCAGCAGATATTGCAACCATCCACGAAAGTAATGGCGATGGTAAAGGCGTTCTCTTACGGGAGCGGCGGATATGAAATCGCTAACGTATTGCAATTTCACAAAGTAGATTACCTGGCTGTGGCGTACGCAGATGAGGGCGTTGAATTACGCAAAGGCGGTATATCGCTCCCTATCATGGTGATGAATACCGATATATCCACTTTCGAACTTTTGGTCAAGTATCAATTGGAACCAGAATTATATTCTCCAGCCCTGTTGCAGGCGATGGAAAGCTTCCTGAAAAGCAGAAATATAAGTCAGTTTCCCGTTCACATCGAGTTGGAAACAGGTATGCACCGCCTCGGTTTTTCGGAAGTACAAATGCCTGAATTATTACAGACTCTGCAAAAAGAGACTTTCAAGGTTCAATCTGTATTCACTCATCTGGTGGCGAGTGAGGACCCAGAACACGATCAATTTACAACGCAGCAAGCGGATATCTTTCATAGCTTATGCAAACAGGTTGACGGGGTGATTAGCTACCCGTACCTCCGTCATATTGCGAATACTTCGGGCATTACAAGACATTTAGCGCTGCAATTGGATATGGTTAGGTTGGGTATTGGTTTGTATGGAATCGGCGATAACCATTCGTCGATGCAGCTGAGGGAAGTTTCGACCCTGAAGTCGACTATTGCACAAATAAAGCATTTGAAAGCAGGGGAAACGGTGAGTTATGGAAGGACAGGGGTCGTTCAGCGCGATTCCGTGATTGCTACTGTCAGGCTGGGATATGCTGACGGATACCCGAGAAGTTTAAGTAATGGTGTTGGTAAAATGATCATTCATGGCAAATGGGCGCCGATTATAGGGTTGGTTTGTATGGATATGACCATGGTCGATATCACAGATATTCCTGACGCACAGGAAGGTGACGAGGTAATCGTGTTTGGAAACGAACTATCCGTAAAGGATTTGGCGCATTGGGCCCAGACTATTCCCTACGAGATATTGACCGGTGTATCGCAGAGGGTGAAAAGGGTGTATTTTGAAGAGTAAGGGGTGTCAGTGGTGAGTTGTGAGCGGTCAGTGGTGAATGGTGAACCTTAGTTTGGCCATTTTGGTCCTAAAAAAACTTATTCTGCCTGTTTTGGTGCAGTCGTAAAAAGACCGGAACCTATTCCCTGGAAACTGATGTGTATAGTTGACCACCGGCCCAATAAAAGCCTTCCCATTCACCATTGACCATTGACCATTCACCACTGACCACTCACAACTCACCACTGACCGCTACAAACTCACTATTGACTACCGACAACTCACTATTTCCCGCTTAAACTTTATTCAGTAACCGCCATTCACCGCTCACGTATTTCATTATCTTTGACGTTTTAAAATATAATTTCAATTTGTGAAGATCCGAGCTGTAGTCTTTATCATACTGGCTATTATTATTGCAGATCAGGCTTTGAAGATATGGGTCAAAACGCACCTTCATTATCACGAACAGATCTATTTACTCGGTAAGTCATTCAGGCTTTATTTCATTGAGAACGAAGGAATGGCCTGGGGATGGAAATTTGGCGGAGAGTGGGGTAAAATCGCGCTTACGTTATTTCGATTGGTTGCCGTGGTCTTTGGAGTTTTCTATATTCGTAGCATTGTCAGAAAGAAGTACCATCCGGGCTTTATA
This sequence comes from Flavitalea sp., assembly GCA_036742645.1. Taxonomy (GTDB): domain Bacteria; phylum Bacteroidota; class Bacteroidia; order Chitinophagales; family Chitinophagaceae; genus Flavitalea. The sequence continues at coordinate 13,548 of DAINQQ010000074.1, read as the reverse complement.
GTTTGTGTTTGTCTGATCTTCGCTGGGGCTCTTGGAAACCTGATCGACAGCATGTTCTATGGTCTTGTATTTTCTGCAAGTGATGAGGGTTTAGGTCTCGCAAAGTTGTTTCCACCTGGCGGTGGGTATGCCGGCTTCCTACATGGAAAGGTGGTTGACATGTTGTATGCTCCCATTATCGAGAACAAGATACTGCCCGAATGGATTCCATTTTGGGGAGGCGAACGGTTCACTTTTTTTTCTCCGATATTCAATATAGCCGATGCATCGATATCAACCGGCGTGATTGCCATACTTTTATTCCAGCGCAGGTTTTTTAAAAAACAGCCTCATGAAGAACAATACCCAACCGTCGAAACCAATACTCCCGTAAATGATACAATGCAGGTGTTGTAACCTGTTTTACCAGCAGGACTATCACGTGAACGGCATATGTGGATTAAATATGGTATTCTCGAACCCTAATAAATTAGTTCATGAAATTATTAAAGCACGTTCTTTGGCTAACAGGAATTTCCGTCTTGTTTTTTTCGTGTAAAAAGGAAGAAAGCCTGGAGGGGGCCGGTAACTCGGGTCCAACGCAGTGGGAGTTTAAGGATTCAATCTTGTCTTTTAGCGGCAAAATGGACACTGCTTATTATCAAACTGCCGGATCTATTTCTTCTATTGTGCTTGAAGGTACAAGTACTGGTAGTAGCAATGCGGGCGACTTTTATCTTGAGATTTTCGGACCAAATATTGCCGTCGGCACGTACAAGAATCCACATGTACAATTCACCTACGTAGTGAATTCCGCGGTCCTATACCAAAGTATTCCTTCAAACACAGATAAGTTTTCCGTCACTATCACAAAAATCGATGCAAACGTAATTACCGGAACTTTTTCAGGCGAAGTGGAGGATGCTCTTGGAAACACCAAAAGAATTACCAATGGCGTATTCACGGGCACATTCAAAACTACGACACCTCCACCGACGGGCGTCGGCCAATTGACGCTATGGTCGAAGCAGGGATGTAATGGAAGTGGCCCAATCAACGTTAAAGTACAAAGTCAGACAGGCAGTATTACAACGTTTCATGCTACCGCACCCGCTTGCGGTGCTGTAGGTGCTGCAAGTTTTAGTTTGCCTGCAGGCACCTATTCGTGGGAAGCGTACTGCGGTACAGATACAGCCCGGGGTACTACTATTGTTAGTGCATCCAGCTGTGCAACAGTTGAAGTAGTTTTTGGTGCGACAAGCGCAAATTGTATTATCAGCAACCTTGCCTACTACGATCTTGCAACGAATGCAAAACAAGGCTCATTGAGCAGCTTTTTCAATGCTTCTAACCAGGTCAATAATATTTTGTTCGTTGACAGCACGATCAATTCGACCATCTACAGGTTTACTCCGGCGCGTTCAGGCAACCGCGTCAATATCGATGCAAAACAATACTTCACTGTAGATGCTTCTGGCAGAATTACTGATTTCCATGGCTTCGTAGATGCTACCGACACAAGTCTGCCAAGAGTAATCGTCACGTATACCTTCAATTCAGCAGGGTATCTCACGAAAGCGGCATACGCATTCGAGTTGGCCCCAACTACGAATATTCTCAATATTAATTACACATGGACCGGCGCAAACCTTACAAAAGCAGTGGTGCAACAGGTAGGGACTACTGATAAAGTTGAATACGACTATCAATACGACTTAAGCAAAACAGCTAAAAACTTTCTTATTTTCTTTCCAAGTACTGAAATATTTTGGGTCCAGTCGGCAGTCAATTTTGGAAAGAATTCAACGAATGTGTTGAGTTCCTCGAGCATCAAGTATTACGACGCTCTTGGGAACACTTTAACAGATAATGCTACCTATAGTAACTACGTAATTGATGCAAATAGTTACGTCAAATCGTTCGCTGTTAACGGAGATGGATCGGTGTTGCCCGGCGATACGAAATATGTGCTATCATACAAATGTTTTTGATAAACAGCTGATAAGAGTTTTAAACAAGAACGGATGACATCGGAGAAAGGATGTCATCCGTTTTAATTACAGTATCTTTCAATCACCTGATCTCGCCTACCATGTTTCCTGGCACCACCCATTCATCAAATTGTTCTGAACTTACATAGCCAAGTTTGACAGCCATTTCCTTTAAGGTGGTCCCTTCTTTGTGCGCCTTCTGGGCTATTTCAGCAGCTTTGTAGTAGCCGATTTTTGTATTGAGTGCTGTCACAAGCATCAGTGAATTGTCGACATGCTTTTTTATGTTGGCCTGAATAGGTTCAATTCCGATGGCACATCTATCATTGAAAGAAATACATCCTTCTCCAATCAACCGCGCACTGTGCAAAAAATTATAGATCATCATCGGCTTAAACACATTAAGCTCGAAATGACCAGATGCACCGCCGATGCTCAAAGCAACATCATTTCCAATAACCTGTGCCGAGATCATGGTCAATGCTTCACACTGCGTAGGATTTACTTTTCCAGGCATAATCGAAGAACCTGGCTCATTATCCGGAATGAAAATTTCGCCAATTCCACTTCTTGGACCCGATGACAACATCCTGATATCGTTTGCAATCTTCATCAAACTAACTGCCACTGTTTTTAATGCGCCATGTGATTCCACGATAGCATCATGAGCAGCTAGTGCCTCGAATTTATTTTCTGCTGTCCTGAACGGCAACCCGGTTAGAGATGCGATATGTTTTGCGACGCTTTCAGAATAGCGGGGAGGAGTGTTAATGCCGGTACCGACAGCTGTGCCACCCAATGCCAGCTCGCTTAAATGCGGCAAAGCATTTTTTATTGCTTTCAACCCGTGCTCAAGTTGAGAAACATAACCACTGAACTCCTGGCCTAATGTGAGAGGAGTTGCATCCATAAAATGTGTTCGGCCGATCTTAACCACATCCATGAACCGCCGACTCTTTTCTGTCAATGTATTTTTGAGCTTTTCTATTCCCGGGATTGTATTTTCTGCCAGGACCTTATAAGCGGCGATATGCATGGCCGTAGGAAACGTATCATTAGAAGATTGCGATTTATTTACATCGTCATTGGGATGTAAGAATTTTTCTTTGTCGGTAAGCTGGCCACCCCTGATGAGGTGACCGCGATAAGCTATGACTTCATTCACATTCATATTTGATTGGGTACCGCTCCCCGTTTGCCACACCACCAGTGGGAAGTATGCATCCAGCTCCCCTTCAAGTATCTCATCACAAACCTGCGCTATAAGGTCTGCCTTTTCTTTAGGCAAAATACCGGCTTCATGGTTCGTTATTGCAGCAGCTTTTTTTAGATAAGCAAATGCACGGATAATTTCTTTTGGCATCCTATTGATATCCTGGGCTATCTTAAAATTTTCAATACTGCGTTGTGTCTGGGCACCATATAAAGCATCAGCCGGAACTTTTACTTCGCCCATCGTATCCTTTTCAATGCGGTAATCCATAATGTTGAGTTGAGTGCGCAAAAATAGGAAAAGGCGTGCGAAGTACGACTTGAGAAGAGATTGCTGATGAGCCGATTTGATGATTAGCCGATTAGCCAATCGGAAAAAACCAGCTTTCCAGCCTTCAATGCTCTTGTTCACGGCTAATCGGCTAATCATCACATCGGCTAATTATTCATCACGTCCGCTCATCAGGAATCATCCCTATATTCCCCATTTATTGTAACTTTAAAACAAACGAATGGTTGCCGCATGAGTCGTATCAAGGCTGTTTTCAACAAGAGGATATTCATTGTGATTGCTGCACTGACGGGTTCTATACTTGTTTTTACTTTCAGTACTGATCACAAGGAAATAGATTTCAATACCCAGGTTAAGCCCATCTTCAACAATAAATGTATTTCCTGTCACGGGGGAGTAAAGCGCAAGGCCGGATTCAGCCTGTTGTTTGAATCAGAAGCAATGGCAAATACGGAGTCTGGTAAACCAGCGATCATTCCGGGAAAGCCTGATCAGAGCGAGCTCATACGAAGGATCACGTTAAACGATCCTGATGAGCGCATGCCTTACAAACATGAACCGCTTTCAAAACAGGAAATTGATATCCTCAGAAGATGGATTAAACAGGGTGCTGCCTGGGGTGAACACTGGGCATATATTCCCGTGGAAAAAATTGAACTCCCTGAATCAGCTTCGCCATGGATAAAAAATGGAATCGATCATTTCATTCTGCAGAAACTGGAGCAGCAAAAAATCAAGCCCGCTGCTGATGCAGATAAGGCGAGCTTATTACGAAGAGTGAGCCTCGATATCACTGGTCTTCCGCCTGGGCCAGAAATCGCACAGCATTTTTTAGAAAGTGCAAACCCGGATGCGTATGAACAACTGGTTGATTCACTACTCGGATCGCCCGCATATGGTGAACGATGGACCTCTGTATGGCTCGACCTGGCGAGATATGCCGATACAAAGGGCTATGAGCGGGATGATAGCCGCACAATATGGCGTTACCGGGATTGGCTGATCGACGCATTTAACGAAGACAAACCTTACAATCAATTTTTGACTGAGCAGCTAGCCGGCGATCTTCTACCGAACGCAACAGATGCGCAGTACATTGCCACCGCATTTCATCGTAACACAATGACAAATGATGAAGGGGGAACCGATAATGAAGAGTTTAGAACCGCTGCGGTTCTCGACCGTGTCAATACAACCTGGGAATCTCTTATGGGAACAAGTTTCGGCTGCGTTCAATGCCATAGCCATCCTTATGACCCCTTTAAACACGACGAATATTATAAGTTCGCCGCATTTTTTAACAACACAAGGGATGACGATACGTACGAAGAATATCCGCTGCTAAAACATTTTCCCGATTCGCTGCAACATCAATTAAATTCCCTTACTACCTGGCTTCAGCAGAATGCTTCATCAGGCCAGGCGGAAAAATTCATACGCTTTGTAAAAACATGGGAACCTTCGATTCATTCACTAACTGCCGATCAATTTTTAAATAGTGAATTGGCGGATACAAAATGGCTGGTGTTCAGAAATAATGGAACGGCCAGGTTACAAAGGGTGAACCTCGAAAACAAAGATCGTTTGTTTGTTCGCTATCGAACCGGGTCAAAAGATGGCATTTGGAAAATTCATCTAGACAAACTCGATGGACCCGTATTACAAACAATGCGAATGAAGGCTACCAAGGGTTGGGCTATTGAAGAAATTGAACTTCCATTACAATCAGGATTGCATGATATTTATCTGAGCTATCGCAATCCGAGTCTGAAAAAGCCCGAGGATAACGGGATATTTTTCGACTGGTTTCACTTCACTGAACAGTTTCCTGGTAAGGAAAAAGCCCGGTATTCAAATGCACGAAGTACTTTCCTGGCGCTCTTAAAAGCGAATGTCCCGACCACCCCGATCATGATGGAAAACCCATCGGACATGACTCGAAGCACACATGTTTTTGAAAGAGGCAACTGGATGGTTAAGGGAAAAAAAGTCGAGCCCGGAACACCGCATATATTGAATGAATTTCCAGCGAATGTTCCAAGAAATCGCTTAGGACTCGCTAAATGGTTGACAGATACAAAAAATCCCCTTACAGCAAGAACCATGGTGAACCGGTTGTGGGAGCAATTATTTGGCGTGGGGCTGGTAGAAACATTGGAGGACATGGGAACACAGGGCGCTTCACCATCTCACAAAGAGCTACTCGACTGGATGAGTTGGAGATTTATGCATGATCACAAATGGAGCATGAAAAAAATGATCAAGGAGATGGTAATCAGTGCAACATATCGGCAGAGTTCTAAAGCGGATCCAACACTGATAACAAACGATCCCGAAAACAAATTATACGCACGGGGACCTGCTGTTCGATTGAGTGCTGAACAACTGCGTGACCAGTCGCTTTTTATCGGTGGCCTGTTAAGTAAAAAAATGTTTGGACCCAGTGTGATGCCCCAACAACCTGATGGCATCTGGCTGTCGCCATACAACGGATTAAAATGGGAGCTGAGCACCGGAGAAGACAGATGCCGTCGCGCCTTATATACTTATTGGAAAAGGACTGCACCTTACCCATCGATGCTAAGTTTTGACGGTGTTATGAGAGAAGTTTGTACTTCGCGACGGATTCGAACAAATACACCTCTCCAGGCATTGGTTACGCTCAACGATGAAGCGTATCTTGAAATGGCACGTGGCTTTGCATATCGTATGAAGAAGGAAGGAGGAACTGATGTGAAACAGAGGATCAGCAAAGGATATGAAATTGCAATGTACAAAAGCATTACACCGGCGAAATTGAGTGTGTTAGAGAAATTATATAATGATGCTCTAAAAACATTTATCAATGACAGGGATAAGACTTGTGAGATGATTGGATTCATAAACGAACACAATAACCCGGAAACTGCAGCGCTGGTGGTCGTAGCTAACGCGATGCTGAATCTGGATGAGGTTATTACTAAGAATTGAGAGTTAAAAAGGTTAGAGTTTAAGGTTTAAAGTTTAAAGTTTAAAGTTGTTAGAAAGGTTAAGCGAAAGAAACCTTACAACATTAAACCTCAAACTGAATAAGTACCTGTCGAAAAAGGTCTCAAATGACGCAGAAAGAAATTCATAACCAACATCTCCTCAAAGAAGCTAATGAAAGGGCTATGCGCTTTTGTACGCGACGTCATTTTTTGCGCGAGAGTGCTATGGGATTTGGCGCGCTTGCACTGGGGTCCTTAATTGGGTGTAATACGGATTCAACAAAATATGCAGCGAACGTTTTTGATCCGGCAAATCCACTTGCACCAAGAATGCCAATGTTTCCAGGGAGAGCAAAATCTGTTATTTACTTACATATGGCAGGTGCCCCTTCCCAACTTGAGTTATTCGACTACAAGCCGGAGCTCATGAAATTGGATGGGCTGGACTGTCCGGCCTCGCTACTTGAAGGAAAGCGTTTTGCATTCATAAGGGGCGTGCCAAAAATGCTTGGTCCTCAGGCAAAGTTTCAGCAACATGGTCAGTCGGGTGCATGGGTGTCTGAGAATCTTCCACATTTTTCGTCGATAGTTGATGAAGTCAGCTTCTTAAAAGCGATGACGACTGATCAGTTCAATCATGCTCCGGCGCAACTACTCATGCATTCAGGTTCCGCGAGGCTTGGCCGACCGAGCATGGGATCGTGGGTTACATATGGATTGGGCACAGAAAATCAAAATCTTCCGGGGTATGTTGTGTTGACTTCCGGGGGCAGATTTCCGGATGCTGGAAAAAGTGTATGGGGTAGTGGGTTTTTACCGTCGGTATACCAGGGAGTGCAGTGCCGTTCAGAAGGTGATCCGGTATTGTTTATTAAAGATCCCGCCGGAATAGATCGCGATCTGCGTAAAGCTTCTATTGACGCTATTAACGAAGTGAACAAACAGGAATACAATGAATTTAAAGATCCTGAAATTCTATCTCGCATATCCCAGTACGAGATGGCCTACAAAATGCAAATTTCTGTTCCCGAAGTGATGAATATTAATAATGAGCCAGAATATATTCATGCCATGTATGGAACCAAACCTGGCAAAGCATGTTTCGCAAATAATGTTTTGCTCGCCAGAAAATTGGTTGAAAAAGGGGTTCGGTTTGTTCAGTTATTTGATTGGGGATGGGATACCCATGGAACAAGTGAGGATGGATCTATCGATATAGGATTGGTAAACAAATGCAGGCAGGTTGATAAAGCAATGACAGCCCTGGTACTCGATCTCAAACAAAGAGGATTGCTGGAAGAAACTTTAGTAGTTTGGGGAGGAGAGTTTGGAAGAACACCCATGCAGGAAAACCGAGAGGGAAAACAGAACATATTTAAAGGGAGAGATCATCATGCCGAAGCTTTCACGATCTGGATGGCCGGAGGCGGAATTAAAAAGGGTTATAGTTACGGCGAAACTGATGAAATAGGATACAGCCCTATCAGCGGTAAAACGGAAGCATTCGATGTACAGGCAACGATCCTCAATCGATTAGGTTTCGATCACGAGAAATTTGTATATTATTTTCAAGGCCGACCATTTAGGTTAACAGACGTGAGTGGGCGAGTGATTGAAGAGATAATTAGCTGATGGGCCGATGTGATGATTAGCGGATTAGCCAATTGCAAATTTGGAAATCAGTAATCATGTTGGTATTCGTTGGCGATTGTTCATGAATCATTAAATCGGCTAATCATCATATTTGGGCTCGTTATCCGTCACCTTGGCTTATAATTCCATCGCAATGCGTCGTAGAAATTTTCTGGGTCTAACAAGTTCGGCAGTTACGGGTTTATTACTATCATTGGATGATATTCTTGCTTCTCACCCTAAACATTCTTTCACAATGAACAAAGCCTTCGAGCTAAAAGTGCTTGCAACCAATTGGGGTTTTCCGGGAACTATGGATGAATACTGTGGAAAGGTGAAAAAAGACGGATATGATGGCATCGAGATATGGTGGCCCACAGATACAAAAAAACAAGAGGAATTGTTTACCTGTTTGAAAAAACACCAACTTGATGTTGGCTTTTTATGCGGCGCGGGCCAGCCGAACTATCAGGAGCATCTCGATGCATTCAAAAAAATGACCGACGCCGCCGCAACCCAAACAATTCAGAAGCCACTCTATTTAAACTGTCATTCGGGAAGAGATCATTTTACTTTCGATCAGAATAAAGGTTTTATTGACCATACCACAAAACTTTCAAAGGAGACAGGCATTCTTATTTGCCATGAAACACATCGATCCAGGATCATGTACGCGGCACATACGACCCGCCAGTATATAGAAAAAATCCCGGAGTTGAAATTAACATTCGACGTGTCACATTGGTGTAACGTTCATGAATCGTTGTTACAGGATCAGCAAGAAACAATTGAACTGGTGTTAGAAAGAGTGGAACACATTCATGCGCGCATTGGCCACCCTGAGGGTCCACAGGTTAATGATCCAAAGGCACCTGAGTGGGAAACTGCAGTCAAACAACATTTCGCATGGTGGGATAAAGTTGTCGCAAGAAAAAAGAAAAATGGTGATCGGATGACTTTTCTTGCAGAATTCGGGCCTCCGGATTATATGCCTGCATTACCTTACACAAGGCAGCCTTTGGCAGATCAATGGGCAATCAATGTGCATATGATGCAATTATTAAAAAAGCGTTATTCATGATCCAACCAGTTTTTGTTATACAGATGGTACACCGAGTTGACTCTATGCGAAAATCGATAAAGAGAAACGAATGTTGATTACTATTTCAGAATTCATCGGTCACCTCCATCCAGTTCTAGTTCATCTCCCGATAGGTATTCTAATGATCGCATGCCTGCTTCAATGGTTGTCTTCAAAACCACGCTTCAGTGGTTTGAATCAGGCAATATCCATTACAATATTATGTGGAATGCTAACGGCCATAGCCGCAGGAGTCAGTGGATTTTTACTATCATCTTCAGGAGACTATGATGAACAGTTGGTGAGCACACACCAGTGGTTCGGTATTGTCACAGCGATCGGAGCCGTCATTTTTTATCTTCTGCATAAAAGAAATGCATCGCGCATAATCAGGCAGTCGGCTTCCATCGTTCTGTTTCTGTTAATAATCCTCACAGGTCATTTTGGTGGATCACTGACGCATGGATCGGATTACTTGTCTTTAACCAGCACAGGCGGCATCGATGATATTGCTCAAAAGCCGATTCCGGATGTACAGCAGGCAATGTTGTATACAGACATTGTTAAACCCCTGTTACAAAGGAAATGTTATGGTTGTCACGGCAAAAGCAAACAAAAAGGGGGGTTACGATTAGATGATTCATTGAGATTATTCAAAGGAGGAAAAGATGGGATAGTTTTGATTGCGGGTAAGGCAGATGAAAGTGAAATGATCAAGCGATTACTGCTGCCACGCAATCATGAAGACCATATGCCTCCGAAAGAAAAACCACAATTAAATGAACGGGAAATTGCTGTTCTTCATTGGTGGATCGCAAGCGGCGCCCCGTTTCACAAAAAAGTACAGGAACTGCCTCAGACTGAAAAGGTCAAACCAGCATTGCTTTCCTTTCAGAATACAGGGACTGAAAAAGAGGTGCCGAGCGATATTCCCCTCAAACCCGTAAAACAAGCTGATGAGAAAGCAATCGAAGATTTAAAGAAAAAGGGGATAGTCGTTTTGCCCGTTGCCCAAAATAGTAACTACCTCATGGTCAGTTTTGTGATTTCTGATTCAATACGAGATCGTGATGTAAGTCTGTTGCTTCCTTTACAACAACAACTTGTTTCATTGAAACTCGGTAATACTGCGATTAGTGATTCTGCATTATCCGTTGTTTCGAAATGTAAGAATATCACCAAACTTCAACTGGATCATACAAAGATTACTGATGCGGGACTGGTGAATCTTAAATCGATGAATAATCTTCAATACCTTAATCTTGTTGGAACAAATGTTACCGCACAAGGTTTGTTGGCACTAAAAGGATTGAAGAAGCTGCGATCCGTCTACCTTTATCAAACTCTTATCAAACCATCGGAATGGGATATGATAAAAAAGAATTTTCCAGATGTTCATGTTGATTCAGGCGGGTATACTGTTCCTATATTTGAAAGTGATACAACTGAAATGATTCGAAAGAAAAAAGATCAATGATGAAAGGAAATATTTTGCTACTGTTTATATTGATTTTTGGGTTCAATTTTTTGATTGCACAAACAGTTCAACCATATCCACCCGTGCCAACAAAATCTCAACTGGACTGGCACGAGCAGGAATTTTATTTTTTTATTCATTTTGGTCCGAACACTTTTACTGATAAGGAATGGGGCCATGGCGATGAACCGGAAGATATTTTCAATCCAACAAATTTAGATTGCCGTCAGTGGGCAAGAGTCGCAAAGCAATCAGGCGCAAAAGCAATCATTATTACAGCGAAGCATCATGATGGATTCTGTTTGTGGCCAAGTCAATACAGTAAACACACCGTGCGTGAAAGTAAGTGGAAGGATGGAAAAGGCGATGTGCTGAAGGATTTATCACAGGCATGTAAAGAATACGGGTTGAAGTTCGGGGTTTATATTTCACCGTGGGATCGAAATCATCCTCAATATGGAACGCCTGAGTATAATGATGTGTTTGTAAACATGATGAAGGAAATATTCGCTACCTACGGCCCAATCTGGGAACTCTGGTGGGATGGAGCAAATGGGGAGGGGCCAAATGGTAAGAAGCAGGTTTATGACTGGAAAAGGTTTGAAGCTACTGTAAGACAACTTTCTCCAACCACAGTAGTCTTCAGCGATATCGGTCCTGATATCCGGTGGGTAGGAAATGAAAAGGGATTTGCGGGGAAAACAAATTGGAATTTGTTAGATACGGCTGGATTTGCCAGAGGTGCCGGCTCTCCACATACTGATACCTTGAACCAGGGTAATATCAATGGCAAAGTTTGGATACCCGCGGAATGTGATGTTAGTATACGTCCCGGATGGTTCTATCATTCCAATGAAAGCGACAAGGTGAAAACGCCGGAGCAATTATTTGACCTGTACCTCAAATCTGTTGGACGTGGTGCGAATTTTTTGCTCAATATTCCACCCGACAGACGTGGACTAATAGACGAAAAAGATTCAGCTTCATTGATTGGCTTTAAAAAACTGCTTGAAAGAAATTTTTCAACAAATCTCTTGAAGAATGCGAATGGCAGAGTTATTTCTCTGAACGGCTCTACCAATACCACAAAGCTCACTGATTTATCTGTTGCTACTTTCGAACAACTTTCAGACTACAAAAATCAGGGAATAAGATTCCGTTTCAAAGAACCCCTTGAAGTAAATTGTATTTCTCTCCAGGAAATGGTCCAAAACGGCCAAAGAGTTAAAGCCTTCGAGATTATCCTCGAGAACAACGGCGATATGAATACGATCAAAGGAACGACTATGGGAAGGAAGCGCATCATTAGTTTTCCCGCTCAAAAAATAACAGGCGTTGGCCTCAAGATATCAGAATCAAAGGCCGCCCCCATTATTAGTGAGATATCGGTGTACAAAATAGAAGAAAATTTGGTCGAGAATTAAAGCCGTGCCTTGCGAAATCTTCTGATGGCATGATATTTTTCATGCTTTCTGTTAGAAGGGCAGGACGTGAAAAATATCCGAAAATATTCATGCTTTGGTTTGATATCCGTTGTGGTAATTGGCTGTACTTCTCCGGTGGAGGATGATTATGCTGATAAGGATTTGTTTACAGATTCTGGCCTTGTTGTATCGACAGCAAATATTGATGATAGTACAACCTTAAGGGCTGCGAACACGTCAGAAATAATCAATTACACACTTGGCGAAACAATTGAAACAAAAAATACATCTCCAAAAGCTCTCGTAGATTTTGCCCAAACATTGATTGGAACACCCTACAAATTAGCCTCATCGGATCCGCGATCTGGCTTCGACTGTTCCGGATTCATCACTTATGTATTCAATCATTTTGATATAGCCGTTCCACGTTCTTCGCGTGATTTTACAAATATTGGTGAAAATATTCCCAAGACAGAAGCGCGTCCGGGCGACTTAATCCTATTCACTGGAACCAATATTCAGGATCGAACGGTGGGGCATATGGGAATTGTAACCTTTAATAGCCCGGATACACTTTTGTTCATCCATTCAACTTCCGGAAAATTAAATAGCGTCACTATAACTCCATTTAACGAGTACTATCAATCAAGGTTCGTAAAAGTTGTCAGGGTTTTCAAAGAAAATAATCGGCCGTCGGCAAACCACTAAAGCCACGTGAGGGCCTGCCCGGTACGTTTCACGAGCTCATTTTCCCTTAAAGTCAGGTTTTCTTTTGTCAAGGAATGCGATTGCTCCTTCTTTCATATCTTCTGTTCCAAAACATTCCCCGAAGGCCTTAATTTCCATTTCATAGCCGTTTGGCTTATTCTGATAGGCGGCATTTACGGCCGCAATGCATCTGGCAATAGCAAGCGGTGCTTTCGAGTTAATTGTTTCCAGAATCGATCTTGCCGCATTTATTAATTCTTCCACTGGAGAAATATGGTTTACGAGGCCATATTGTAAGGCCGTTTTGGCATCAATCAAGTTTCCGCTTATCAAGAGTTCCAGTGATCTTCCTTTTCCAATTAGCTGTGTCAGACGCTGGGTACCACCATATCCTGGAACCAACCCCAGGTTTACCTCCGGTTGACCAAACTTCGCATTCTCGCTTGCTATTCTAAAATGACAGGCCATCGCCAGTTCGCATCCTCCTCCGAGGGCGAAGCCATTAACGGCCGCAATAATCGGCTTAGACGAGTTTTCGATCTTAAAAAAAAGGTCTTGCCCTTTTTTTGCCATGGCCCTCCCTTGTTCCTTGCTCAGGCCTAAAAAGTCACTGATATCTGCGCCCGCCACAAAAGCTTTTGTTCCTGCCCCGGTTATGATGGCTGACCTGACCTCGGGATTGGAATATACTATATCAATAGCCTGGCTGAGTTCATTCATCACGATTGTGTTCAGCGCATTCAATTTGTCTGGCCGGTTTATCGTAATTGTACAAATTCCATT
>DAINQQ010000073.1:0-24079 GCA_036742645.1 Flavitalea sp. | reverse complement strand
GTCGTCCTGCAAAATCGGCAACACTGCGTGTAATTTTTTTGTATTGATATTATCGTTTGTATCATCCACAACTACCATATCGAATTGATTCTGATGACAGACTTCAATAGCCGTTTCATCGCTGTTGACAATATTCAGGTCGAACGGATGCGCGGCCCTTACCCATTCACTGAGTGAATTTTTTCCAGTCAATTGATTAGACACGACCAGAACGGATTTTTTATTCATGTTTACTTACTCCTTTGGCACTATCATTCAATTATTGTGCAGAACCCGGATCATACAAATTCCGTCACTTATTCCCGGTTATCTCTGTCTTGATGGCTGCATTTTCGATTTGATAATGCCCTTTAGGCAGGAATGTCAAGCTCCTACGAGGTATATTTTGCCGCCTTCCAAAATTTGGTACAGCCCTTGACGCTCATTTATATTATGTTAGAACTAATCAACACCGATCAGCATCTTTTAGATGCGTATTCACAAACAGTCAGTTCGATTTACAACACGATTTCACCTTCCGTAGTTCATATCCGAAATGTTCGTTCTGGCATAGCGGAAACTAAAATTGACAGGAACGAATCCATGGGTTCAGGTTTCATCATATCGTCGGATGGATACATCATCTCGAATCATCATGTTGCAGAGGCTGCGAAAGAGCTGTATGTTACAATGGATGATGGTACCGTTCTGAACGCCGAACTGAAAGGAAGTGATCCCTCAACAGATATTGCAGTACTAAAAGTGGACGGCAGAACTTTCAAATCATTAAGCTTCGCAAATTCAGATCATTTAACACCTGGGCAAATCGCTATCGCGATTGGCAACCCTTACGGTCTCCAGCAAACGATCACGGCAGGCATTGTGAGCGCGGTAGGGAGGAGCCTGAGAGCGGGAAATGGGCGGTTAATTGATGATGTGATTCAAACTGATGCTGCGCTGAATCCGGGAAATTCAGGAGGGCCCTTACTTAATTCAGAAGGATATGTGATTGGAGTGAATACGGCAATTATCTCTGCAGCCCAGGGAATCTGTTTTGCTGTGTCATCAAACCTTGCCAGTCATATTGCGGGGCAGATTATTATGAAAGGGAAGGTCAGCAGGGCACTAATCGGCATTGCGGGACAAACAGTTCAGATCACTTCAAGAATGAGGGAATACAATCATATCATGAACAGAACCGGTGTTTTTGTATTTGAAGTGATGAAATCAAATGCACTCACTCAGAGAAAGATTAAATATGGCGATATTATTGTTCAATTCAATGGAAAGAAAGTCGAATCCGTAGATGGATTGTTTAAATATCTCACAGAAGAAACGATCGGTACGCCCGTGAGAATTGGATTACTGCGCGAAGGAAAATTGGTACAGGAAATTATTGTACCGGAACCGTCGGCAAATTAATGTGATGATGTGATAATTAACCCAATGTGATGATATGAAGATTTAGCCAATGTGATGATGTGATGTGCGCTGCTACCCGGCTAATTGTCTCATCGGCTAATTTGAGTTTAGATTGTTTTCTCGTCCTTCCAAAATTCCCTGCGGATTCCGAGAAGCAGATCGTTGTTCTGGATTTTCGTGTCCTCCCTGCTCAGTGCCCTTAATGCAGAAAATTGCATGACGTTGAGGATAGCAGCCCCTGTTAACTCAAATTTCTGCGAGAGCAATTGCAGATCCACATCCTTGTCCAACTGCAATGATGCCGGCAAAGTTTTCATCCATATTTCCAGGCGCTCATCCGAATTCGGCATCGGAAAATGAATCATTGCATGGAACCGGCGACAAAAGGCTTTATCAAGATTACTTTTAAAGTTGGAGGCCAGGATCAATAGTCCCGGAAAATCCTCAACGCGTTGTAATAAGTAAGAAACTTCCTGGTTAGCAAAACGGTCATGTGAATTAGATACATTAGTTCTCTTTCCAAACAAGGCATCCGCTTCATCAAAAAACAAAATCCAGTCTTTGTTTTCAGCCTTACTGAAAACCTTTTCAAGATTTTTTTCGGTTTCTCCTATATATTTTGATACTACCTGCGAGAGATCAATTCGATACACTTCTTTATTAAACTCTTTTCCTAATAGAGATGCCGTGAGTGTTTTGCCTGTTCCGGGAGGCCCATAAAACAGCGCACGATAACCAGGCTTGATCTTCCTGGAGAGATTATTATCGGCCAGCAACACCCTGTTATGATGCAGCCATACTTTAATATCATCTATTTGCTCCTTTGTTTGGGGAGTTAACACGAGGTCATCCCAATTCATCTGGATCGTTAATAATTTAGCCGGAAATTCAGGGCTAAAACTGGGTGAAGACTCTTTGTCGAATAAGAATCGCTCCACCCATTCCTGCGACAACACGAGTTTACCACTCATTACCGGCTCACCGTCTTTTACGCTTTCAAGCCACAGGATTTTTGATTTATTAAAAAAGTGATCTGGAACAAACAATTGCTGTACCTGCAACCTCCTCTCAAGATTGTTTCCTGCGAGAACAAAAAGGACAGTTTCACCGGTGGGCAAAATACTTCGCTGATTGGAACCCTTAACGCCCCCGAAATCTGCAAACTCGCCACCCTGCGGCAAAAATTCCTGGATGCAATTTTCAAATAATGCGGGTTGTACATGTGGAGCGAGTGCAATTAAAATTGTAATATACTCCTCTATCGTAAGTTTGTTGTCAATAATAAATTCATGAAGAGCAGTTTCATCTTCATGAATTTTTATTGACGGAAAAAGATCTCCTGGTTCTTTCTCTTGCTCCTTAAAATGGCCTTCAAGCCTGTTACGCAATACCTGTTGCAATATTTGCAGCGACTGGAGAATATTTTGCGATGTTGTTTGCATAATGTATTTATAAAATCCTGATCATTAATCAATGCACGGTTGTCCTATTCAAGGAACCAATCCGCTATCTGTTTTCACGACTTCCATGTGGTTATTTCTTTTTTGCAGGCTCACAATCCTTGATGATTTCATCGGAGCCATGCTTGCCTACTTCCGGAAGATTGTTGCTTTGAAAACGAATGACCGCCTTAGTGCAGTTTTTGTCCACCCGGGGAGAAATGAACTTTGGCAGATGCCAGTTCATCTCATCTCTTATTTTGGTTTTGGAAGCAAGACACCAGAAAGTTGATATCCATTGGTCGGGATGTACTTTCGTTTTCCTTTTCAAATAATTTTTTGCCTCTTTTTCAGATCCGAACTTTATTTTCTTCGTGCCCGCTTCGTTTACAGCATCCCGGTATTTAGCCAGGCTACTGTTAAATGCAAGTATGAAATCGTTGCAGTGTTCCTGCTCTCCTTCCTTGATCTTATTAGCGCCGCCCTGGGTAATTTCCCAATGGCGGTCGTATTTGCCCTTCGGACAATAGTTGTGCTCAACACCTCCATCTTCCTGTAGAATAACTACTCCTTTATCCTTGAATGTTTGTGCCTGTAAGAAAATCGAGCTTACCTGCATGCTGGCATCTGTCTTTTCCAAAATCCCCTTCTTTACACTCACGGCCGGAAAAACAATATTGTCTGAACTCAATCTGGTTAATCCAAATGCATCATCTGTATTTCCGGATTGCTTTAAAAAATCAGCAAGCGATACACCCACAGGATCACATACGGATGAAGATTTTTTTGCGGGCTCATACTGCAAGGTACCTGTACCTTTTGTGCTGTCCCCATCGCCACCTTCATCGGCATTCATTACAAAACCTCTTACGGATCTTGGCTGAATAAAAGGAATGCAATCACTAAAATTTCCGGTTCTGCAGTACTTGCTATTTTCACAGTAGGTTTTCATGATGATTTATTTTACTGACCGTGCGATCTCAATTAGTTCGGTGTCGTTCCAGCTACCTTCGATTGATTTGACATTGGACCGACCGTAACATGTTTCACCCCTTTTTATCCCGAGCAAAGCAAATATTCAACAACTATTTAATTTCAAATGCTTTTACCGTCACATTCCTGTCACTAGCTTCCACACTACTTTGCGCTTGTGAATCCCCACATGATAATACACCAAAGGATAATTCCACACAACCTGCAGTACCGGCATCATCCGGCATATTTTTTAGCCGGGTGCTATCAATTCCCTTCTTTTGCAATTCGCTGGCAATAAGTTTCACTCTCCTGTCTGTCAGGCGCTGGTTGTAGTCGGGATCGCCCTTCGGCTTTTCGGACGAAGCATGGCCTTGGATTTGAAGGCTCGCTGAAGAATCTTTTTTCAGGAAAGTCACCAACTCATTGAATGCTTCTTTACCTTCTGTTGTTAAACTGGCATTAAAACTAGCTGATGGGGCAAACCAGGTTTGAGGTGCATCTTTTTTAAAGGTGATCGCAGACACCTTTTCAACTACTGGTACCGGTTGGGGCGGCGGAGGCGGAGGATCTATTGGCTTATCTATACACTGTGTGCCAATACTGATTTGGTCTGGCTCACAACACTTACCACTAAACGTAGGCTCCCGCCCATCGGGGCACTTTGGTTTCGGCAAAGGTGGAAGGTCTTTTGGATCGATGCATTTCCCCTCGAATACAATGGTGTTTTTAGGACAACAACGGCGCTCATTTTGATTCATCAGCTCCGGCACACAACAGACCTCCTCTCTTTCGGTACTTTCCGTGCAACACATTCCCTTAAACTTCGACGAACCTCCCGGATGAAAACCTGGTACATCACAAGGACTAAATTTTTTCGGCTTCCCTTTAAACTTTGCAATGATGGCTTCAACTGCTTTTTTTAAACCCTTTTTCAATTCAGAATCAATATTCAATAAATCAATTACTTCCTCTGCAACTTTCTGAACAATGGTTTCGGGCGCTGATTCCAGTTCTTCAATTATTTTGTCCTGAGCAAACTTGGGTAATTTCTTAAATAGCGGGTTTTTCTTTATTGCTTCAATGATCTCACTGTTTGACTTTTTCTTTTTCTTAGGCTGTCGCATTATCGACCGCATAGGAACCGATTGTTGTTGAACCACATGGGTGAGCTCATGTGCTAGCAATCTTTTGCCACTATCTGTTTCAGGAGCATATTGATCAGTGTTGAATACTATATTATTTCCGGAAGTATATGCCAATGCGTCGATCGATTCAGCTGATTGTGCAGCATGAGTCCCCGTATGGATTTTTACATGGCTGAAGTCATGACCAAATCGTGGTTCATAAAAATCTCTGAGGGCCGTGGGTAAACTTTGTCCGGAACCCGGGAGGTTACCAATAAATCTTTCCAGTGAACTATCAATTGGCCGACCCTCATTGTGAGATGACTTTCGTTGAAGACCCTCTTCTTCTTCGCAATGTGCACACTTCCTTTGTACACGCAATGACGAGGAAAAATTATTTACTTGTTTTGTTTGCATGATCTTATCTGCAATGGCATCAGCTTCCTGTTCGTATGCATCGTTTGGTTGATTAATTTTAAGTGCGCCTGAAGAAGAAAGCGGCTTTCGTTGAAAAAAAACAGGATGATCCTCTCCAGAGGACTGGAAAGAAGATCGAAAAGAGTTTGCTCTTCGATTACCGGAACACCTCGACATAGTTAGACATTCTCCCATGGGCTAGTGTTTATATCAAAATATATATATCATCAAATAATCTAAATTTTTTGAACCAGTAACCCTTGCCAAACTCTCCGGAGTACGATTTAAGGAGTGTCTCGCCCTCACCTGTTAAGCAGCTTTAAGAAGTTTTCGTATCGGTAAACATCGAGAAACTTCGGTGTTTCTTTTTTTATTCCGAATACCTCCGTTGTTGTGTCTTTTAGAAAACCTTTAGACCATAGATGCATCACCTCGTGAGCGAGAGTCAACCCTTGCGAGGTACTCGATCCCCAAAATCCAGGGCAAAGAATGATCAGGTTCGGATTATCTTCCGCTATGGTAAATGCGATCCTGTTGTCGGGGCACTTATGACCACCGGATTTTGGACAATCTTCACCTGCTTTACAACAGTTGTAATCAAACACGACAGACTCCAGGTAACTGAGGGTTTTCATAAATCTTGCCCGTATAATTCTAAGTTTATCCCAGGTCTCAGGTTGGTCGGGCGAAAAGCCAAATGCTGTATGTAAGTGTTTGGCCACCGCAAGGGCATTTTTGTATTCCTTTAATTGATTTGAATCGGGAGTAAAATACTTATGCACTGCTTGAGCGTACTCTTCTTCAGCAGTTTCAATTTTCTTGATAGCTTTTTGCAAAAAGGTAAAAGCAATCCGTTCAGAGGCAATCAAGTCTGATACGGGACTTTCTGTTTCATCCTTACAGCCGTTAACCATACTTTTTCGGACAAGTCGTTGTACAACCTGCGAATTACTCTTCTGTTGCACTATATGAGTTAACTCATGCGTCAATAACATGTTGCCGGTCCTGGTATCGGGTTTATATTGGCCTTCTCCAAAGACAATATGGTTAGCATGCGTATATGCAAGGGCATCGATGTTTGCGGCCGACTCATGTGCCTGGGCGCCGTCATGAATTTCTACGTCCCTAAAATTGTAGCCAAACTTCGGCTCATAATATTTTCGAACGTCATTGGGCAGTGGCTGTCCTTTTCCTGGCAAAGCGTTTATATAGCTTTCTAATTCCACACCCGCTGTTGCTTGTTGGCCATTCTTTTTTTTTCGTTGTACTTTTCCTGCCAAATCGTTGTGCGTAGAGGTTACTGGTTGATGGCCTTGAGACTTAGGATGTAGAATAGATTCAAAGAATGTTGACCTTACAGATTTTGATACCCCATGAGGCGGCATTTTCTTTAATGTCTGATTGGCTATGTATGAGTATCGAAGCATTTTCTAATTTTAGACGCGCAGTTAGGGAATACATTTATGCGAGTCGAAATAGGTTTTCACATCGTTAATGGATTTTAGTCCCAACAATTTTTGCAGGTCAATGACCAGTTTTGTATCGCTATTAAAGTACGACTTTGCCAAAGTCTCCTCGTTTGTCTCAGCAATGATTTTATTGGCACACTCCAGGTTCTTTTGATACTTGTGATCTGTTAGAATATCATATTGGCCCTCTTTTAGAAAAAGATCAGTAAAATATTGGGTTACTCCCTCGTTGATAAAAGTACCGAGAAAATTTCTCACGGTCAGGCCCGATAACTTATGAATGAACTCGTGAATTACATGGCCCAGTTTCAGATACCGGACTACAAAAATGTCCCCACTTAATTTTTTATCTTTTGCGTTTCTGACACTCCTGCAGAAAAAGCCACCGGCATCATTGATGTCGCCCTGATTACATTTCTTACCAAATCCTTCGAGCTCGTACTGCTTTATTACATTGAAATTTTCTGAGTTAAGAAATGCAGCTTTTATTTTATCCTCACCCACGTATTTCTTCAGCACATCACTCTTAACGACCACGGCATTGATAATAGAAGGAGTTTCTTCATTGGCTCTGCCCGTGGAACTAAATTCTTTTCTTTTTATAGGTGCACTGGCGCTGTTAGCGTTTTGAACGACATGGGTTAATTCATGAGCGACTAATTTCTTTCCTGGTTTGCTGTTCGGTGAATATTGGCCCTGATTAAATACAATATTATTTCCTGAAGTATATGCGAATGCGTCCATAGATTGTGCTGCATTCGCGGCGTTAGCACCGGTATGGATTTTTACTTTGCTAAAGTCATGGCCGAATTTTGGTTCATAGAATTTTTTCAGGTCTCTTGATAATGCGGTTCCTGGACCCAAAAATGTTTGGTCGTCATTTTTCCATTCGCCTTCAACAATTTTTAAATTTTCTTTAGACCAAGGGTCCTTTGCTTGAATGATATCTTTCTTATGTATAGAGGCGGGCGAATGGGAGTGATTACCGTAAAGTTGTGGCGTAAAAAAGTGATTATCCTTCTTACGGTCGATCAAAGAGGACTTGAAACCATTTTTATCGGCAAAAATTTTCATAACTAAATGGTGGGTGAGAGTGACGAATCCCGCCTGGTCTATTTGCTTTAACACCCTGATTCGCTAATAATTTGCTTGGTCCAGTTACTTCACCGGTTCTATTTTATCGCACCAAAGCACGGTACTGACATTGCTATATTGGTTAAAAATTGTATGAGAACCCGACTCTTCTGAATCGACCATTGACTCAATGTGATATCGTCCATTGCTAATAAAAAAGTCCTTGCTTTTAAAATCAGGACACGGAATTAATACAACGACGGTCCCTTTTAATGAGCGGCCGCGAATATTCCTGACAACGATGAAACTGTAACCGACAGCTACCTTTATATCTCCACACCTTGGCGCTTCGTGTGGCAATTCAATTAAGATACCCTCAAAAACGATATATTCTTTTTCCATATAACATGATTTTTGGAAAAACAATTGGAGCAACAATATTGCGATAAATAAAATTTTCATACAGGTACTTTATGGACCCGGACGATGTACAGTCATCACAATTCTTCTATTTTGCAAACGGCCCGCTTCGTTGGCATTTGTGGCAACAAAATTTGTTTCCCCCCTGCCAACTATTGCAATTCTATTTGCAGATATTCCATTCGCTATAAAAAATGCCTGAGCAGTGGCTGCCCTGTTTCTAGACACGCCCACATTTCCTTCTGCAGTCCCTACGCTATCGGCAAACCCTTCAAGCAAAACGGTAGAATTTGGATTAGCATTCAGATCGGCTAAGGTCGTAGCAAGGATTACATTCCCGGCCGGAGGAACTGCATTACTGCCAGACACGAAAGAATCAACAGTTCTCTGGGAAACCTGAACCTTCGGCACTCTGCGTGCACTTACTACTTCAAAATCTGCACCGGGGCCAGTCGGGCTTCCCGTAGTTCTCCTTTGGATTATCTCAAGAAAGTAGTGAGTGAAATTTTGAGTTTGTCTAAAGTAGGTGATATTCGGACCTACCGGTTGCCCTGCTGGTGCGGCAATAGGGGTGTTTGGGAGGGCGCCTGATAATCTTCTTCCAACAATACCTTGATCTTCTAGGACGTTACTTTCATTTTCTAGCCCAACTGCATGGGATGGATTAAAATTTGCGAACCCAATTCCATGAGCATTGAAGTTTTCCATCATTTCGTGAAATGCTTTTCCAGTTCCCTGACCAGGTAAAGAAGCATTAAGATTTCTTATATCATCGATATCAATATTTTGAATTGTACTTCCACCGCCTGGAAATGCACCAACAGATACTGTTGGCTGATTAATGCCAATGTGAAGTTCTGCATGCTGAGTCGGATGATTGATAACGCGAAGAATGCTCGTTCTGCCTTGTGGAGAGGGAACAGGTCCTGCCAAATTTCCTGCCACAGTAACGCGCGGGATACCAAAGGCCCAATTGAGATTTAGCCCCGAAGCACTGCCCACTAACGTCAGATATTCTCTTACAAGCGCCTCATTACCGCCACTAACAATTAACCGCCTTTGGATTAGTCGGTTAACCTTATTGCCCGATTTTCCTTGTTGCACAACATGCGTCAACTCATGCCCGAGCAACTTTTTGCCAATCGTACTCCCCGGTGAATATTGGCCACTGTTAAATACAATATTATTCCCCGAAGTATAAGCAAGGGCATTGATCGATTGAGCCGACTTAGCAGCAACGTCATCCGTATGTATTTTTACACTTCCGAAATCATACCCGAAACGAGGTTCATAAAAACCGCGCACTTGCTCAGGTAGTCCATGTCCTGAACCTGAGAGAGTACCTAAATAATTTTCAAGTGTGCTACCAACTTCCGTTCCGCTTTTATCCGCTTCTTTGCGTTGTATTTTCTCTTCCTCCTCACAGGCATCACATTTTCTTTGTACGGGTGAGTCGGGCGATAAAAGAGAAATAAGTTCGGTTGTATTTGCGGTTTCCCGTGCCGAATGACCGCTATCTATTGTTTTTCGCTGTATTTCATGATCTTCTTCTTCTTCACATTCAGCACATTTTCGCTGAAGCGATGAAATCACCAGGGACTTTCTCTGGATGGAAGGATCCTCCATTCTCATCACCTTATCTGCCATTGCATCCGCTTCCTGTTCATATGGATCATTCGGGTGATTAATAGTAAGTTTTGGTTGAATGAAAAATTCACTGATCGAATGAGGGCTCTTAGCAGAAAAAAAACGGGTAGTCCTGCTGCCTTGAGATACGGATGAATTAATGTCGACATGTGGTTGCTTCTGATTCATACATTTTTTTCAGTGATGTGAACAATGCGTATGAGATTATTTTACAATCCATTATTCCCAGAATCGTGTGTCCTCGAATGATTGATAAAAACGTGCATCAAATTCTTCCGGGCTTTGCAGTTTCTCAAAGCCTTTGCACCGCACAATTTTATCCGGTCTTCTTTTATCAAAGTGCTTTGCGGTGGTGAGATTCCCCGATCGCAATACACATAGTCTGCGGCGTAAGCGTCATCTTCAGTATTGGTGCGGCAGGGTAGCATCCGGCGGCGATACGTTCTTAAGAATCGAAGAATCCGGTACCACCCCTGATTCCGCCACTGCTACCATTCAGTGATCAAACTATATTTCATCCATGGCAATTGTATATAGGAGAAACCCCATGGAAGTTTCTCAAGCAGAACATCAATACCTGTTTTTTCAATCTGCAGTTTCCAATATCCATCTGCTGCATTGAATGACAGCTTTCCGTGTCTCTGAAGAAAACCTTGTTGCAATCCTTCGACAGAAGTATTTTTCAATACCGTCCAATGCCCGATAACTGCTTGTATAAGCTTTATCGCCTCATCTTTTTCCGCATCAGTCAACCGGATGAACCGGTCAATGTGTTCGTCGTTTTCCATCGCACAGAATAATTTATTCAGAGACAGAAAATATTCCGGCATTTCTTCTTCACCATTGACGATAAACTGCAGCATATGAACCGCTCTGCACTTCATATCCGCTGACAGGAATTCCCTGGCTGCTGTGTAACCCAATTCTTCAAATAATCCCGGCAAGAACGGATGTAATAGTACAAGGCCAGCATTGTCTATATATACTGCCTGCTCGTATCCATCCTTGTTAATATTCTTATCGGCTTTTTCTACTTTGTTCATTTCATTTTCAATGTCCGATTGAGTTTTCTCACCTGGCACAACATCATGCATCACCGAGAATGGTCCGAAATTCTGCAAACTCAATTCAAGTTCTTGTTTCAGTGAAATAGATAATGGCAGTTCGGAATAGGGAACAACATTTTTCTGCAACCAAACTGATAGGCGTCTTACCTGATCAATGGCTTCATGGCTACGATTTTGGAATAGGGACCGCGTCAAGATGGCACTTAGCCTTTTTATGAAACCAGGGATCTTAATTTTCGTTTCCTCATGCATCAACAATTTCAGCAGTTCGAATATCTCTTTTTTTGTACCAGCTTCGTAACTGTACACGATCTTAACAATAAAAGTACCATCAAACTGCTGCAGTAAGCGATCAATGACGTCAGGATGATCCGCGACCAGGGTTGAAAAATGAGTAGTGAAATACTCCTTTTCTTCTTCAATAGCCTGTAAAACCTGCTGCTGCCAAAAATCAAACCGAGGTTTCATAGCCGACCACGGCAACTGCCCCATCTGCAAAAAATAAAAGAACTGATCGAGTATAGTTTGTTTACGATTTAAGCGTTCAATTGTTGGCTCCTGTTCGTGCGACCGTTTGATATTCATCCTTCCCAATTGTTCCGATAATTCGAACAAACATCTATCAACAAACAGCTTTTCAATATCATCAATTGATATAGCACCCAGGTCAATCTCCAGTTTTTCAATTCGAAATACTTTTTCCCCCTCGAAAAAGTTATTGAACAACGGATCAAGACGCTGCAATAATTTTCCCTTTACCAGTTCATTGCATTTGCTTTGCAGAGAATAGGCTTCCTTCTCTGGATGCACCTGCAGTTCAATAATAAATTTTTGGATAAGATGTTGTTGTTTCGTCATCCTACTAACCTGTATTTATTCGTTTTTAAACAGCGTTTTTGCTTCTTTGAACCATGCTTCTTTTATCACATGCTCACGCACTCCAATTTCTCTCGCCAATGCCGGTATATCTTCTTTGGATAGTTTTGAAAGCTGCAGGTAGGTACTTATGCCCGCGTTGTTAAGCAGCGTTTCAATATTTTGTTTAATACCTCTTATTTTTTTTAGATCATCTTTCCCTGTTGACGGCCCTATTGTTTCCATCAATCCCGTACTCAAAATTTTTTTTGCTATCTCAATACTTTCCTCCAGTTTGTGGATCGGCTTCTCACTAAGAACATTAATTAAAATCGTATCCTCAGGAGTAATAAGAGCAAGTTGTTCAAGAAATTCAACTTCTATTTTATTGAGCCGCTCAACGCTTTCATGTTCAAGTAGACCGGAATCACGAATACTGGTTTTCCCCCTTACCTCAGTGTTTATTTTTTTAAGCCTGGTCTTCCATTCCCTCTCCGCTTTTTCTTTGCGTTCCCGGTCTGGATCCACAGGAGGAGGTGGCGGAGGAGGCGGCGGTGGTGGTGGCGGAGGTGGGACTGGCTTCTGTATTTCCATTCCAATCATAAACGGTAGCTGAAAATCCGCGATCACGATTCCTGGTTCTGCTTTACTTCCATCATGTAATAAAAGAAACGCATATCCCTTTTCAACTCCTCCTACATGTTCCAATCCATAGGCTGGAATTTCCGCGTCCTCTGACGAAAAAAGCGTTTTAAGATCTTCAAATGTCACAGGAATGATTTGAAAACTCAGCGCATACCGGCGGCGAAGATTTTTGAGTGCTTTTGTAGCCTCATCCAGTTTCATCGCAGTATGTCCCTCTATACGATAAAACCGGTAAGGATCCAAGGAAAATAAAAACGGGTGTACCACCATATCGAGGTTGGTGTAGCCAGGCACTTCTTTGCAGAAGTAAGAAAGCTGGTGATCTTCCCGGTTATTTTTTGTCGATTTGTAATCCCAATAATTCTGTAACGAATAGGGACTGTTAGAAAGATTATAATAAAACGGGATGGTTTGCTGTCCTAACGGTTCGCTGAACAAGCGGCCAGGTGTAACTCGGAGTGGCAAGTAATCCTTAAGATCGTCAGCCAGCCGTTTTTCATTATCGAGGTACAAAACATCGAAATAATTCTCGTCGCTCATATCGTCAAGTTCCCAATCGGGAATGTAAAAGCATTTCATCATGATCACCATTCGCCAATGCAGGAAGCGGACTTCCTGCAACCGGTTGGCGTTATCATTAAAAACCGGTGGCTGCAAGTATGGCTGACGAAAAATGGAAGGCTGAAAGCTCACCTCTTCTTTTATTCTTCCTAACATAAGATGCCGTGGAAAACAATCTGTGTCGGGGCAACACTCATCCATCAGATCGTATAGTTCGTTCAAAAGCTCGTTGTAAGTTTTGACAATATCTTTTACAAAATCATAGAAATATTGAATGCTCTCAACGGGTTGCCTATGTTTTTTAAAAGCTGCCCATTTTTTGTTGATGAATGTGAAATAATTGTTGAAGATTTTAACATTATGCATCTGCAGACCAGTTTCTGCAGGGCCATCGGTCATAACCGGGTTACAGGGCGATTTTTCCTGTGCCTCGTGCTTTTTTTCCTTACAGTGGCAGGCATCAATCATACAGCCAAAATAACCGTGCAGCTTGTCTATTTCATCATCGAGCTTTTTTAACGCCTCGTCGATGATCACTTCATACTCCTTAAAAAATTTATCACGGCTCTTTGCAGAATCTGTATCTGTGAAATCAAAATTGGGATTAAGGTTCCTTTCATCCGTATGCTCCGGATACAAATCTCCAACATCAACATGTCCATAACCGAATCTGCGAATCGTTACTGCATTAAGCATGTACTTCTTGTGTACAGCACTATACAGTTCGTCTTCCGCTGGCAATGAACTATCGATTTCTTTATCGAATATGGAAATATCCTCCTCTTCGTCTGGTTCAGTTTGAATGCAATGCGTGTTGAAAATGCATGTACATTTCAGTATTTCCCACATATCCAATTGATCGATCAATAAAATGCGAACGATCATTTTCGCTTCGTCTTCCAGGTAAAGCAACACAACCTTACCTTCCAAAAAAGGTGTTTCAATCGACGCAACATTTTGTGGCACGATGGAAGTTGCTCCTTCCTCGCGCTGAGTCAACAATTCCCATACCTTACACTTCTTGTTACCTTTATCGTTCTTGCAATTGATCAACCACTGGAAATAATGATTTGGATCGATGTACTCTTTATAGTATTTCAATGTCTTGTCTGCAACACAAATTATCTGGCCAGTAGATGTGACTCCCACTCCTTTTGTAATACTTATAAAGCATTGCGAGTCTCGAAAAACTTCCAATCCGCAAACAATCCCGACACCCAATAACTTAACACGTGTTATCTGGCTGGAAGAAAAATTATTGATGTTGTCGCATGTGATCATAGAAAAATGTTTGTAGTATCATAGAAGATTATCTGCCGCTCAGTGACGTCTTTTTTTCTTTATAGAGTTTTCACCTCCCAAACAGGGATTCCCGATATCGCGGATGGTATAATCACATTCTTTCATGATTGCCACGAGATCATTTACATGTTCAGTTAATTCTCTTTCATTCGGTTCGGATAGCGCATTTTCATACAACCACTGCAACAAAGCGGATTCGAACTGGTACATATGCTTAGGGCTCATCCAACAGAATTTGACTACGATATGTGCAGGGCACTCCCTTCTCACCAATTGTTCAAATCGGTTTTGGGCATTCTCATCGTCCCTGAATTGTGGAAGCCATTCGGGCACTGCAACGGTGATCCAGAAAGAATATGGATCTGCAATCACAAGATCCTGCGCAGTCCCGCCCACCTTTTTTGCCAATAGGTCGGGAACAATGACCGTGTCCATTAACGGATCATAGTCATCGTCTTTTGGTCGTAATAAAATATGTTCTACAATATGAAATCCTTCTATAGCACAACAATCCGGGAAAGCGAGACTCTCGATGGAAACTTTTAGTTGTTCCGCCTCTGATGAAGAAATCACTTCGCTTTGAAGAGCGTTGTTGTCTTCTCTATCCCGTACATAAACTCTAACGTATCCATTTGGATCCGGAGGAGACAGCACAATTTTGCCGCGCAAAACCTGTTCGCGGAGATCTTTTGCATCCTTCACAGCATTTTGCTGCAACCGATAATCCTTGAGTCCGTCCAACAAAATATTTCCTTCTTTATCCTGCAGCCGTAAACGATAGGCCTGAACTCTGCCTTCGGTAATAACACGGTACGGCACAATATCGAATGCAGGCGGGCAGGTAAGCGTCTTGCTGTTAAAATCGTCAAAGCCTAAATACATTGATACCCGTTTCTTCAATCCAGCGACATTAATGCAATCCCATACAAATGGTTTTCCGCAGTCAAGAGCTTTATAGTTAAATCCCTTTCCTCTCTCGCTGCTTAATTCCGGAATGCGACGAAGGAACGCGGCCTTATCTTTCAAAAGTTCGTCATCAATAGAATATCCTTCCTGCGAAGTGGTACAATTACATTGCTCTTCATAAACTTTTGTGACATAATCGGTAAAGACTTCTCCAAATCTTGCCAGCAAGTGATCCAGAAAGATATTTTTCCTTTCTTTTCGTTTGGTTTCCGATTCAATGATAACCGACAATCGCGTATAATACCCGTTATCCTTGTTAGCAATAAATTCGTTCCATTTTTTTTCAAGTTCGTCTTCTCTTTCACGAAGCAGCTTTTCCTTGAGCTGTTGTTTTTTGTAGGGATCGGGCTCATCTTTCAAATCTTCTGCGTTCGGAACAACTACGTCTCCAATTTCAGCAGCCTTTATTAAATGCCTTACGCCGGGAATGTCATAGAGGGTCTCAAAGAAATAAGTATTCTCTTCAGGTTGGCTGATAGATAATAAATCCTTTACCCTCGCTAATGATAAAAGGTAATTGGCCAGCAGCTGATCGAACAACAACAGGTAGCCTTTTAGTTGTCTCACCTGGGCTTTACGTAGGTTCGTATCCTCTTCTGTGATCTGGCCCTGAGCGATTTTGTAAGTGAATGGAAATTCGTTTTGTATTGTAAAATATTCTTCAAGATTACGGTCCAGGCCTTGTTCCAGTGGCGGGCGTTCCTGCGATTTCATGCGAGGCTGATTGAGCTTTTGTAATAACGCAATACGTTCCAACACCTTCCTGTCATCAGCAAAAATGCAATCATATTCTTTTTGAAACGATAGGCTGGAACAGTCGATGCTAAGCCTGGGCTTTTGGTAAGAAGGTATCTGAATGCACCATTTTTTAACATCATTTCCATCTATTATCTCTGCTCCATCGCATTTATAGATAGTCAACTTCCTGATGCCGGCAACTCCGCAAACATCCATGATCACCTGCCACAGATCCGACAAATAAATCTCTTTTCTTAGCTGAGCCTTATCAAGTTCTTCATCATCAATAAATCCATTGCATAATACCGGCCCCTGAAAAATTTCGTCACATGATTTCTTCCTCGTTTCGTACATCTCCTGGAAACTATAAAACTGGATGGTAGGAGTAAGAAACTCCTGTATATAATAATAAATATCCCCTGCCACTTTGTTAACATCCGCATCCGGACAAAGCTCAACCTGCAGATCAATCCCAAATTCCATTTCTTCAATGACGCGTATTGAAACGTAATCTTCACAGAGGTTGCGGTGCTTCCATAATTCCCTCCAGGCGTATTGAATTATATCGTTCACCCTATCCAGATCATTGTGATCAACGTTTTGATCAAGGTCTACGTACACATCATACAATCCGTTCAGTATAACGTCAGCGGCGGTTGTTGGTGCGTTGCCTTTATAATCGACAGTCCATTTCTTTATCGGATTTCCATTTTTGTCTTTGTCATCTTTTTCAAATACAGCCAGATCCACTTCCTGTTTCGCAGTCTTAACCAGCCAGGCATTTTTAATTCCATCCACATCGATCAGCACCTTCCTGAAATCATTTTCAGTAACAGGATTGCAGGTAAGTATTTCAAGTGCAGAAAAAAACTGCTTCTGATCGGGATGATTATTAGATGAGGCAAGCAGGTCTTCTATTGAAAAATTGGTCCTGTACCCCAGGTCGGTAATTGCATAACACAACACTTCAAGAATAGTAATACCCGGGTCGTGCAAATTGTAATCAGTCCAAATTTTACTCCCCATCTTTTCAAAGTGAGTGATGCCAATTTCCCGAAGGGCAGCGAAATCCATGCTGGTGAATGGAGGTTTGGCTTTTGATATAGTGAGATTTTCTGTCATAGCTTGCTATTTTATCAATTACCTTTTTTTAGCCCCGACTACTAACGCGTTTGGGATTGCAGGTGTAAGAATACATGACGGGCATGGATCATCCTCCACGTAAGGAGTGAATTCAATTTCATGCTCATTTTCCGAACCTGGATCAATAACGTTATAGGATGTGAGGATCGATCGCGAAGTTGTTGGAATGATCCAGTCGGGATCATAATCGGGTTGCATAACTCCATCTTTGTAATGTTGAACCGAAAATCCAAGCACAACATCTACATATTTTCGTTCCTCAATGAAATTTAAGATTGCAGACTTGTGATAGGTTGATCCGAAATTGATTTCCTTATTTGTGTCAAATGCCCAGGGCGCCAGGAATTTTTTAAGATCATCATTCAAAACATATTTATAGTAAGCCACGTCAAGACCGGTATAAAACCGCACACAGGTTTTTACCTTTATCTGCTCGTATAATGGGTTTACCAGCTGCAGGTAATCCAGTTTTTCATCGAAGGGTGATGCAACAAACAGATTGGTCTTTCTTTTTAAGAACACCTTTATCTCATCCAGGACACCTACAGAAACTCTCGGCTCCAATTTGTTGGCTGCATTTTTATTCCTTAGATCAGGGATCACTGCAAGGGTTACAAAGCCGGGTGCTATTTCTTTGTTCTGTAAAATACTGGTGTGATTAAGACATTTTACTTTATGCAAATTCGGGAACTGCTCAAGCACCAGGCGTTCATAGTCCCAGATACAGATCGATCGATTCTTATGTCGTAAGCGTTCGCTGATTCTCCGGTAGAACTGGTAATCGTTCTCGGGCAGTCGGCCATCGAATGAATAATAAGGTTGCGATACGGTTTTAATAGCAGCCCTGCTATCAACAAGTTTTTGGATAGTTTTTGCTGGAAGCGGTAGCGCTAAATGTGAAAGTGAATTATCATGATTCTCGAATTCCGCAATTCCGGCCTGCGCAATAACGGCTACGAGATCTGGTAGCGCAGCTATCCGTTGAATGCCCTGCATGATATTACTGTCAGTGCTAAATACCGGCTCCTCATGTGTACATGCCCGAATCCACAGTAATTCGTTATCCAGGATTGTGGTTGCGTTGCTATTGATCGCTTTTGGCAAAGAAAATTCGATCATTCCCGATTTCAACAAACTTTTCCTGGAACTTTCGTCAGCCCGGGTGTGATCCTGAATTTCAAAAGGTTTAAATGCTATCCATTCGTTGCTCACGAGGTAATTCCATTCGATATCCGGTGGGGCATATCTGTTATCACCTGAACCTTCTAATACCTGGAAGAGAATGTTGACTTTTTGCTCAGGTACTGCATCCTTCAACCCGATATACAAATTGCCCTGGGTAAAAATTAATAGTTCAGCATTGTTGAATTGCGGCAATAAGTAAACTTCATTTAACTGGCCTATCTGCAATTGCTGGTAGCCAAAAGGAGTAACGTGATAAAATTGTTCAATGCTTGCATTCGTGCCAGCCGTTGAGCTGATTCCAACACTTGCATTTGGGTTATTCTGAGGAATGGCTTCAGCTCCAAAAAGAGTTCTTTCGGTTGAGATATAGAAAAGTGAAGTATTCTTCAGCTTCGGCGTATAGGGTTCATTGATAAGCTTATCATTACCAATCGGTGCGTCAGCACCAACCAGTAATTTCATAAGCGCCTGCGGATATTCTGCATGCAAAAAATCCTTGCCTGCGAGGGTTAAACGCATAAATCCCCGCCGAACGTTTACATTGTTATCCGCAAACACAGGCAAAGAAGGATCCCTTGAAAAATCCCTCAATTCAAAATCCTTCTGTAAGTCCGTAAGTTGTTTTCTTGTGAAGCGATCTCCCAGTAATCCCGGGGCGCTTACATCGGGCGGCGTCGGAAAGTCGCCATCACCGTTATCATTCGTGTCATCTTTTACCCTCCCCAGCCAAATAATTGTTTTACCCTGGAAACTGTCTGCGAATAATTCCTGCTTATTTCCACGGAAAACATCCTGGTAAATACCGCCATTGAGCAATTCGGCATTCACTTTATAATCAGCGTTACTGGTTGGAGGATGTATGTAATTAGTGTAGTAATTCGCAAAGTTTAGAGGTCTGTCCGCCCATTCCAATTGAGCGCCGACAAAATCAAGCTTTTTCTGAAAAACCTCCCAATTTCCAATGTAGAAATACGAGCCGATATATGGTCGGTTTGTGAATGGCTGAATCTCTTTTGAATTATCGAGGATAGCAGTATCATTTTGTACCACCAGGTCCTTTAATCCATAGGCCGCGACTTTAATATCAACGCCATTCAATCTTAAACCTTTAATGTCATTATACTGCGAGATAAGATCACCATCGTCGGCAGTTTGATTTTTTATAAACGTTCTGATAACGGGCCATTCTGATCGGATATCCGAACTGAGCTCGTCTACCTGCAGGGGTGTGAATGCGGGGGATGTAGCATTTGCTACAAAAAAGAAATCGAGCTCCTTTATATCAGACCCGTCTTTGAAATCGCTGCGATTCACAAAAACTGATTTGATCGCGAGGATATCGTTGCGAATTTGCATGATCTCCTTTTTCAAAGCTTTTTCTTCTTCGGGTCCAGCAGCAGGGCTGGGACCAAACGCAGATTTTTTTGCCTTTTTAGATGATGGTTTCGACAGTGCAGGTGCTCCGGTTATTAAAGCGGTCAGGCTGTTTATGTCTGCGTTTTCTATAAATGATAATAATTCCTGGACATTAAATTCGCCAGATGCTGTAGTTCCGGCGGATGCTGAAGGCTTTAAACCTGTACCTACGGGATAGAATTTGTTATACAATTCTTTGAGCTTGTCAAAACCATCATTAACTGCCTTTTGAATGGCTTCGAAATTATCAGCGTATTTCTTCCGAAGGATCGGATATTTTACAAGAATCCGTTCTGCTACATCGTATGCATTTTCAATTTCAACCCATTCTTTCTCCGAACTGTATTGAATGCGAAATGAAGTGGCTTTCTGCAACAGTTTAATGTCTGTTACTGCACTTAATTTGTAGCTAAGCATTCCCACACGCAAACCTTCTTTCAGAAAGAACATCGGCGAAGCCAATGCAAAACCCACTTCTTTTATTGGACTATCCGGGCCACCCAACGGTTTCCAGTGTGGCTGTTCATCGTTATTAAATTTTTCTCCAAGGCCATCTTTTGTATCCGCGAAAGGCGAAGCATGCACAATGCCCGTTGTTTCATCAATATAAACTGTTTTCAATTGCTCTACCTTCGCCTTATTTACTACAACCTCTTCCATCAGTGCGTATACCATGGATTTACTTGTATCGTCTTTACCTGCATTGAGTAAAGTTCCTTCTTCCACCAGGTGAGTATTGAAATTTTTAGCCAGCTCAAAAATCACATGCGCTTTATCGGGCGACTCTTTCCTTCTGTGTAAGCACAACACCTTCTCATAATAATATAACAAATGAGATCGTGTAAGAGTGTTAAGATGATCGACCGCGTATTGGAACAGGTACAGGAAGGTCAGGAATAATGTAACATGCGGGTGGTGCGAATCATTCTTTGCAATACATTCTTCGAAGTAAATTTTAGCGCGGAGTTTGATGCGTACCAATGCAATGAAAAATATATAAAACAATGCCTTCAAAGAATTCAGGTCGTAGGAATTGTCAGGATATATGCAATCAAAGCCTTCCTGGTCTAGTTGCCAGGCCTGGGTACATTCGCAATTAGGATACTTCTCTTTTATGAATGGACTGTAATCATTCATCGGTTCAATGCTCGCTTTGTCGTAGCCAATTAACTTGATCAAGGCATCCTGCTGCTTGTTATCGATGATTGAAAGATGCAAATCACTTCTGATTATGGCGACAATCTCTTCTTTTAGCAAATGACCTTTCGGTAATTTCTTACACGCACGTTGTATTTGTACCGCAACACCGAATATAAGATTGATGATCTCATCGAAATAGCCTGGCAGGGGATCTGGGCCGCAGTCATCCACTGGTTCACATTCTTTATCGGTAAGGTATTTCTGAATCTTTTCCTCAAGAACCTTAAATGAAGCTTCAATGCTATTTGTATCAATAGTTGCCAGCAAAGCAAGCAGTATACACGGATCGTTTTCATAAAAGCATGACCAGTCGCCTTCGGGAACGTTGCCCGTATTATAATAATTAATGAGCTTTGAGTATTCTGTCGCGAAAGCAATGATTTCTTCGATCTTTCTGTCGTCTATTTTAGCATGTCCCGGTAATAACGCTTTCGCCAGCCGCTCTTCCTGGCTGGTGCCATCACGCTGTAAAGGATTTTTAATGATTGCAGACATACGAAAAAATTATTTGGGTTGTTGTTCGGCTTCTTTAAGGTAAAATGGAAAGACAAGGTTGTACCGGGAGTTGGTTGAGCGGATCACATACTCCAGTTCAATCAATAATAATCCTCCTAATACTTGTTCCGTATTGATGTCAATTTTTTTCAGATCGATCCGCGGCTCGTGGTAAAGGATCGCCTTTTCAATCAGGTCTTTTACAAACGTAACTAGCGATGTATTGATAGGTTCGAATAACAATACATCAAGGTTACAACCGTATTCGGGTTGCATTACCCTTTCTCCATGACGGGTCGATAACAATATTTCGAGACTTTGTTTGATATCCTCTTCATCCGAAACCATCACCACCTGGCAGGGGTTTTTGGTGAAAGTTGGAGGAAAAGCCCAACCTGTGCCCAGAAAAGATTTTCTTTCATTCATAAAAACAATTTTTATTTCAACCACCAATCATGACAGTAAAACTTCCCAGCATAATAGTTCCGCCATGCGCGGTTGTATCTCCCATACGAGCAGCGGGTTGACCGCCAATTAGCACAGTTGCTGATCCTTTGATGATGCTATCCGGCGGTCCCACACAGGTTAATAGGTCCCCCAGGCGCGCTGCGGGTTTTCCTTCGATCAATACAGTTGGTAGCCCTGGCGGATTAACCGGACCGCCCACGTGAGGCACCGGAGGGGTGCCCGGCGTCACCATGGGACAGGTATGGAAATCACCAACTCTTGCTGCTCCAGGCATAAGAAATTATTTAGTTGATCATTACTGTACCACCCTTTATTACTGTTTGGCCGCTACTCTGCAGAGTAGCCGTTGTATTACCTTTCGCAGAAAATTCAGTGGTGGCTTCTGCCGAAATTTTTATTCCTTTCATACTTATATTGTTGGCTGCCTTCAACACTATATCTTTTATACTTTCAATGGTGATACCATCTTTGTTCATAAGTATTTTATTATTGGACTGATCCTGCATCAGTATGCTTCCATTGTCATCATCAATCACGATCTTATTAGAAGCAGGACTTTCAATGGTGATCGTCTTTTTATCGTCATCAAAAACAAGTTTGAGTTTGCTTCGTGTCACAAAGCCTTTGATGTGGTTATCGTCTTTTTCAGGAAACACATCGGTTGGAACTGGCTTTGCACTGCTATTCAGCATGCCCAATACAACTGCCTGCCTGGGATCATCGTTGATAAATCCTATAATCACTTCATCATTCACTTCGGGTCTGAAAAAAGAGCTACGGTTATTTCCAGCATCTACACACGCGACCCTTGCCCATATACCATGCGCGTCGTTATCGATTACGGGTATGCGAACCTGTATCCGGTGTTCACCATCAGGATCGTTTTCCAATTGAGTTACTACTCCGATCTGCAAACCTGAAATAGAGGGGATCAGTCCGGAAGCCGGCAATGATGATACGTCCTCCTCTTGCGAAAACCATTTTTGCGAAAGTCCCAACTGCATCTCTGTATACCAATTTCCATCGGCTATGTTATGCCGTACTGTAGAGACAAAGGCAACCCCGTTAAACCGGTCCCCGATTCCCTGCAGTTCAATGAGTCCAGAAGGTTTTATATCGGCAAATCCAAGAACTTTTACACGTCCCCGGATTTTTGATAATTTACTTTTAAGGAATTGCGCAGAAGCCCATCCGCGCAGCTCCTGGTCGTTGATAGAACCGGAGTGTATCAATTTGTATTGGTCGAGCCCGAGTACATCTGCCAGTTCTGCACTAGTGATATTTCCTTCTTCTTTGATAGAAGGACTTACTGCTTCCTGTTCAGATAGCTCCTGGTTTGCATAGTTCCATCCCGATGCAGTGACTGCAGCATATTGCGAAGTCGAATCAATCATCGCCTCGAATTCAATAATATTGCCACCATATTGAAACACCGCAACCGGCTGTTGCGTGAAATCGGGCTTTTTCACTTTTACGGTCCCATCATCAGTTGTCACCAGCTTACCAATGATCTCGGCGCGATTGACAATAAAATCCCAATCTGTTGAATAATATTGAACAACTTCTTTATGAGTTGCGTCCGTAGTTTCAGCAGTGATATCCGCTGTTATCGCGTATGAGTTCAGTATCTCTTCGATCACTTCGGTATCTTTCACACCACTGTCAGACAGAAAATATTTATTCTTTCTTCCTGCCGTCAATTTAACAGCGACATCCTTGCATTCAATCTCCAGCAGTGAATGACGGTCACGCATGATCTTAATACCATGCTTAACAATTATTCCCTTATAGATAGCGGTTTCATCTGAATGATACCCGGCCTTTATCTCAATGAGATTGCCGGGCTTAAAAGTATCCTGGTTGCTTACTTGAAAGTCTTCCAGCGCTACGTCGCCGTCCTGTATCACGATTTTTGCCCAGCTTATCTTATTGACTTCCTTATGTACAGCAATGGATATCACGCCAATTTCACGACCCACTGGTTGGCCATTCACCAGGATAGAAAAAGTAACCAGATCGGTTTGTTTCTGGTTAGGTAAAAGTCTCAGATTGGACATAGCATTGATTGTTCT
>DAINQQ010000072.1:0-24084 GCA_036742645.1 Flavitalea sp. | reverse complement strand
TCCGGCTCCGATTTCGTGTAGGCAATCCGGCTACCATCCGGGTTCCATTCATAATTATTGATGCCGTCTTCATCTTTTGTAACCTGCAGAGCTTCTCCTCCATACACGGAGATAATATAGAGCTGGGTTTTATCTCCACGTTCGGCAAGGAAACTTACGAACCTGCTATCCGGGGTAAACCTCGCTCCGAAACTCGTTCCCTTGGATGTTCGTGTAAGCTGTAGCGGTGATAGTCCTTCCCTCACCATCCAAAGCTCTGAGTCGTAACTGTTATTGCTCCAATCCGTTGTTCCAACTGAATAAACAATTGTTTTGCCGTCGGGAGAGATTATGGGAGAAAAAACTCCCGTAAGACTGATCCATTTCTCAAAGGAAACAGAGGCATTCTTTTGAGAAAATAAATACGCTGGTGCGAATAAAAAAGTGAGGATAACTAGCAGCTTCATAATTATAGGTTTGGAATTTAAATGTACAAAGTTCTACTGGTGATGAGCCCATGTGATGATGAGCGGATTGGCGATGTGAACCGTTTCCCTGTTATTAATGTAGCTAACTGGACACTTCGCGAGGACATAAAATGTTCCGGTAACATCCAATCGACTAATCGGCTCATCATCACATCGGCTCATCCAGCAGCTACCTGAATGTTTCATATCGAGCCCGGATGAAATTGAAGATACCGTAAGCTATCAGGCTGATTCCTAAAGCTGCGAGAAGGTATGAACCGAAAGAAGAGCTTTCAATAAGACTAAAAGCCTTACCCGAGTCACCGGCCTCAGAAGAATTGTTGTGAAGCGCAGCCCGTGACAGTAGAAAAGCTATGATCAGCCAAACAATTCCGCGGGATATGTAACCTATTTTCCCGGATCGAAGCAACAATAAGGATCCGGTTGAATGGAGATTCAGTTGCTGTACATGCTTTTTATATTTCTCAGATACTCCATAATATAACTGGTATATACCGACAGCTGCCAAAATAAGAGCTCCAAATCCAACTATCCATGACCAAAAGAATGATTCAGCATTTGTGAAACCCAGTATTGATTTTCATCACCTGTTTTATTCGGATCACGAAATATCATTTGAATGGCCGTCCCTGCAAGTGATAGGTAGAAAATTCCACTGAAAAAATACCTGATTCTTTTCGTCCAGTTTATCTCTGAACTATCTCGTCCAGAAAATGCCTGTATTCCTCGCCAGGCACTATAACAAATCAACCCTGTTGCAAAAAGGATCAATATCACGATCCCTCCAGGAAATTCTTTGATCGAATTAAACACTCCCTCCTTTGTAGATTCCTGGTTCGACTGTCCGCCTATCTCAAATGCTGCCATGAATGCCAGCGTGCCAAGTATCACATATACCACCCCTTTTGCGATCAATCCGATCCGGGCAATCTTTTCAATCCAGGGTTTGGCTGTTGCAGTTAAT
Source organism: Flavitalea sp. (assembly GCA_036742645.1). GTDB lineage: Bacteria > Bacteroidota > Bacteroidia > Chitinophagales > Chitinophagaceae > Flavitalea. The sequence continues at coordinate 22,653 of DAINQQ010000072.1, read as the reverse complement.
GACATGGAATGAATCATGAGAAAGAAATTGATTTTGTTGCCCTACTGATTGCAAATACAATACCCCCGCTCACTTTACCAAAAGCCTAACGTCTCATGACATTTACCCGTCCTCGGGCAGTAAAGCGGTCTATTTATAAAAATCTCCTTATATTTTACACGTCATTTACATCTTCCAGTATGGCACTTACTGAATACAAGAAAAAGCGAAAATTTTCCGACACGCCAGAACCGGAAGGTGGAATGGGAAGCAAATCGAAAAGCAATGGCAAGGAGCTAATATTTGTCATTCAAAAGCATGATGCTTCCCATCTTCATTATGATTTACGCCTGGAAATGAAGGGCGCTATGAAAAGCTGGGCTGTACCGAAAGGGCCTTCCTTAAATCCGGCTGATAAAAGATTGGCTATGCTGGTGGAAGATCACCCGATTGAGTACAATGAATTCGAAGGCATCATTCCTCCCGGCAACTATGGGGCAGGTACAGTGATCATTTGGGACCAGGGCACCTATGAGCCGATTGAAGAGATTAAAAAAAAGGGGCCGTCTCGCAGTCTTAAAAGTCCGAACAAGCCATTGGGCCATCTCTCAAAGTCTGAACAGGAGAAAGTATTATTAAAATCTTTTTATGGCGGCTCCATGAAGGTAAAGCTGCATGGCAAAAAACTGAATGGAGAGTTTGCCCTGGTAAAAATTTCCGGACAGGAGGAAAATGCATGGCTCCTGATTAAGCATCGTGATGAATATGCGACTGAAGAAGATATTACGAGAAAAGATAAGTCGGTGGTCTCCGGGAAAACCATTGAAAAGATGGCCGCCGATAAGAAGTCAAAGCAATGGATTAGTAATCGCTCTTCGGATGGGAAGCTTAAGAAGGAGAGCGGCAAACGAAGTCGGAAGTCGGAAGCCGGAAGTCGAAAAGAAAATGAAGAACAGACAGTTCCTGATGAGCAGAAAGATTATGACAAGCTAGTAAACGATATTATAAAAACAATTCCGAAGAGAAACAAATCTGCGATGCCAGAAGACCTCAGGCCAATGCTGGCGACCCTGGTAGACGAACCATTCGATGATCCGGATTGGATCTTCGAGGTGAAATGGGATGGTTATCGAACACTCGCCTATCTAAACAAGGGAGATGTTGAGTTAAGATCAAGGAACAACAATTCATTTATCAAAAAATTTTATCCCGTTTACAATGCGTTAAAAGAATGGCCAATAAAGGGAATAGTGGATGGAGAGATTGTTGTCGTGAATGACGAAGGACTGTCTAACTTCAGTTCATTACAGAACTGGAGTAGTGAAGCCGATGGTGAGTTGATAATATATGTGTTCGATATTCTTTGGCTCAATGGATTCAACTGCCTGGATCTGCCCCTGCTCGATCGGAGGGATATTCTCCGGAAGCTTGTACCACATGAAGGCATTATCAAATTCAGTGAAAACTTCGAAGCGAGTGGAACGGAGTTTTTTGAAGTGGCCCGACAAATGGGTTTAGAGGGCATTATCGCGAAAAAAGCAGACAGCACGTATCATCCCGATATCAGAACAAAGAACTGGCTGAAGGTAAAAACGGAACAACGACATGAGGCCGTCATTGCCGGCTATACACGCAATGAAGGAAGCAGCAAATTATTCAGCGCTTTGATATTGGGAGTATATGAGAATGGTGACCTTAAATTTATTGGACAGGCAGGGACTGGCTTCAGCGATAAAATGCAGACGGAGATATTGAAGATGTTGAAGCCATGGGAAACAACAAAAAGTCCTTTCAAAATAGAGCCCGTTATAAATAAACCTACGCGGTTTCGACCAAGGCCTCCGAAAGCGGATGTTACATGGGTAAAGCCAAAACTTGTGTGTGAAGTCCGGTACCAGGAGTTAACAAGCGAAGGCATAATGCGGCATCCTTCATTCCTTGGTTTGAGGGAGGATAAGGAACCGAAAGAAGTTGCGGCCTCCCCCCATGCCCCTCCCGTGGAAGGGGAGAGCGACTCGGCATCGATTGAGGGAGTGAAAGAAGATCTTGGTGTGAAGAAATCTGCTGTTAAGTCACGGCGAAATCAAAAAGCGGTTACATTCTCGCAAGAGAAAGCAGCAGAAGCGTTTTTAAACCCCACCGAAGAAACACAAACAAAAAACGTCAATGGACGTGAACTTAAATTTACAAATCTCAGCAAACTATACTGGCCGAAGGAGAAGATCACCAAGCGGGATATGATCAATTATTACTATAAGATGGTGCCCTATATGTTGCCCTATATGAAAGACAGGCCTCAATCCCTGAACAGGCATCCCGACGGCATCAACGGAGAGAGTTTTTATCAAAAGAATGTGGCCGGTAAAGTTGATGACTGGATCACTACACATCATTACAAAAACACAACGCACGAAGGACAAAAAACCTTTTTTGTTTGTACCGATGAGGCATCACTGTTATATATCGCCAAATTGGGTTGTATAGAAATGAATCCCTGGCATAGCAGGATAGACTCCCCGGATAACCCGGATTGGTGTGTAATTGACCTTGATCCCGACACGAACTCTTTTGAGCAGGTGATTGAAGCGGCAAATGTGATACGGAAAATACTGGATGCGGTTAATATTCCTTCTTACCCGAAAACATCCGGCTCAACGGGCATCCATATTTATATCCCACTGGGTGCAAAATACACCTATGAGCAATCGAAACAACTTGCCGAGCTGATTGTCACCTTCGCACATGAAGAACTTGGGGATTTTACAAGTATCGTTAGAAATCCATCAAAAAGGAAGGGAAAGATCTATCTCGATTTCTTACAAAACCGCGCAATACAAACAATTGCTGCGCCATATTCCCTTCGGCCAAAGCCAGGGGCTACCGCTTCAGCGCCGCTACACTGGGATGAAATAAAAAAGGGGTTGAGCATCCAGGACTTTACCATTTACAATATGCTTGATCGGTTAAAATCGGAAGGTGATCTTTTTAAAGGTGTGCTTGGAAGGGGAATAGATCTTCAGAAAGTTCTAAGGAGAATAATCACTGTCTTCAGCTAATCTATGCGCCCCCATGTTTCTATGTGACTATATGGTAAAAAAATACAACATAGTCACAGAAACATAAAGAAAAGCACTTAGAATTATACCGTAAAACAACTTTTTTAACTATCCGCAGTCACAATACGAATTATTTTTACAGTTTGAATGTAAAGGTTCCAGAAAATCATAACCTTTACGCATTATTCATTTTAAAGATTAAATTATGCACATTCGACATCTTGTACTGGTAGTATTCAGTTCGGTATTTTTATTTTCCTGTGTAAGCAACAAAAAATTCAAAGCTGAGCAGGCCAGATATCTACAACTGAACGACACGTACACACAATTGCAGGCCAGCCTGAAAAGTTGTGAAAATGAGAAGGCGGAAGCCATCCGCAAAGGTTCAGCTTTACAAACTGAAATTGATGGTCTGAACAAGCAGATCGAATTCCTGAAGGCGAACAACACCCAAGCCCTCAAACAGCTGCAGGACCTCTCTGTTATTTCTTCTTCTCAAGCTGAGAGTATTAAGAAATCACTTGACAATATCGGCGCAAAAGATATTTATATCCAGGATTTACAGGCATCGATGGCTCGAAAAGATTCACTGAATATGGCGCTTGTGATGAACCTGAAAGGTGCAGTTGGAAATCTTGACGATAAGGACATTAATATTAAAGTGGATAAGGGAGTCGTTTATATTGATATATCCGATAAGCTATTATTCAAGAGCGGTAGTTATGAAATTACTCCCGCCGCAACCACTGTACTTGGAAAAGTGGCCCTTGTATTAAAGAATCAACCCGATATTGAGTTTATGGTAGAAGGTCATACCGACAATATTGCTTTTAAAAGAGGCGTATTAGTGGATAATTGGGATTTGAGTGTTAAACGTGCTACTGCTGTTATAAGGGTACTGCAAAATCAATACGGACTCGACCCCGCAAAAATGGCTGCTGCAGGCCGTGGTGAATATCTGCCACTTACGACAAACGATACAAACGAAGGCCGCGCCGTTAACAGGCGTACAAGAATTGTGATACTTCCACAATTGGACCAATTCTTCAAGTTACTCGAAACGAAGAAATAAGCATAACCGGTACCATCATCTTTTATTTAGCGGTTGACCGGAGGGTCGACCGCTAACAAGAAGGCAATATGAGCATCCGCATCTTTATCACCGGAGGTACGTTTGACAAAGAGTACAATGAACTGAATGGTCAGCTTTATTTCAAGGATACTCATTTGCATGATCTTCTTGAAATGGGTCGCAATAAAGTGCCGGTGGAAATAAGGACGCTCATGATGATCGACAGCCTCGAAATGACAGCGGAAGATCGGGAGTTGATGGTTCATCAGTGCAAGCAATGTGAAGAAGACCGCATCGTCATTACACACGGTACAGATACTATCGCAGAAACCGCGAGAGTAATTGCTAAAAGAATTTCGGATAAGACCATCGTCCTTACTGGTGCCATGATTCCCATAAAATTCGGGAGCTCTGATGGCTTGTTCAACATTGGAAGCGCTTTGGCCTTCGCCCAAACGCTAAAGCCCGGCGTATATGTTGCAATGAATGGCCGTTGCTTTAATTGGGACAATGTTCAAAAAAACAAGGAGACCGGCATCTTTGAAGAACTGGATTAACTGGGTTGCTCTTTCACCTTGTTTGCAGCGTACTTTGAAATACGAACCACGAAGTATCAAATTCAAAACGATATTACGCGTCGTTATCCCCTTATCATATTAATTACATCATTCGTGAGTTGCGGACGGCGAGTCCCGCGGAAGGGAAATGTTTTTAAAATAGCGTAAGGTGGAGACTCGCCGTTAGCACACTTAAGTACTTGTCTCCTATTTAGAAAAGGCCGGGCTCATCATACCTCACCTCACCATCAACAATTCTTGCAGCAGAAGTAAAAGGGTGTTCATCGGCTTTTCCCTTTGACATGATATTCATTACTTTCCAACCCCTGATTTTTAGATAGTCGGAGATCAATGAACGATGGCAGCTCCACCAGACTGCTTCTGCACACATGTAAGCAACCTGTTGTTTGCTCGCGGTATCCTGCAGCTGACGGACTGACTCGTTAAAGCCCTCTGTCTGCATATAATCTGCATAGCCTCGGAAAGCCTCGTTTCGCCATCTTTTATTGATCGAATCAGCTGCCGGCTTTCTCCTTCCACCAAGCTCTTTAAAGTGCATATAGCGGATGTTATTCTGGTTCAACGACAATTCAAGCGTCTCTTTATTGAAATGCGGATAACGTTTGGATCCGGGAAAATTCCGCACGTCAGCAAGTAATGAGATCGAAAAAGATTGCAGGATATCAATAAATTCATGGAGTGGATGGGTGGAATGCCCTATCGTAAAAATCGTTTTGTTGTTTGCTTTCATCGCACTTTTTTACTGCTAACTGCGGGCCGTTTTTCATTAAAAATCTTTATTATTCGGCCCAGTGGCTTTAATAAAGGTCTTTCCGAGATAATGATAATAAAAAAAAGACGACCTTCACCTACACTAATTTAGTATTGACTATGGCGAAATCACAGGAAACCTTTGGTAAGAAGGAAAAGCAAAAGAAAAAATTGAAGCAACGTCAGGATAAGGCAGAAAAAATGGAAGAGCGCAAAGCGAACGCTAAGAAAGGCAAGTCGCTCGAAGACATGATGGCATACCTCGACGAAAATGGAAATCTTTCCTCCACTCCCCCTGATCCTCACAAAAAGAAAATCTTCAAGCAGGAAGATATGGAGATTGGTGTTCGTAAGCAGTCAAGGGAAGAACAGGATCCTGTCAGACAAGGCGTGGTTACTTTTTTCAATGACGCAAAAGGTTTCGGATTCATTAAAGACTCGATAACTCAGGAAAGTGTCTTTATACACGTCAACCAATTATCCGAACCAATCAAGGAGCATGATAAAGTGACATTCGAGGTAGAAATGGGACCAAGAGGAGCCAGCGCAACGAATGTGAAAAAGATCACTTAATCAGCTACTTTTTACCTTTTTCAAGATCCTAAAGTTGTTTTTCAGCAGCCCCCGTGTGGCGGCTAATACTAATTACCGCGAGGAATAGATTTTCGAGGGCGGTTGCATTTTACGTTTTAGAATAGTATTTTACTTGTACAAAATCCGTCTTATGAAAAATACAATCTTACAGAAGCTGGTCCTATACCTGTATAATAACTTTCTCGGCAACTTTCTCGGTTTCATTGTTGGTATGGCATCTACCCGTGTTGTCTCACACTTTTTTGCGACGAGAAGCATAAGAAATCTATGGGGTTTAACGTCTAAAAAAACATTGATCGATAAACAGACCTACAGCATCCTTGAATACGCAATATCAATTCTTATCGGCTTTATTGTTTTTGAAATTATTTCTAAAGGGGTTAAGAAAAAAACGGATGAGATGATGCCCTCATGGAAGCTTACAATCAAAACCTGGCTTCAGAAAAGCCGCTTGTTAAACGTTTCTGCCAACACACCCACATATTCTGAAAAAAATGCGGCTACAGCGAATGCAAGGCAGAGCCGGATCTTCCGCGATGTTCAGTGAATACGCGTGAATGATTTGTCGAAAACAAATACGCAGTAACTTATCGGGCAACGAATAAAGAAGATAATCCTCTGGGAGACTTTCTTACTTTTGTTTTGTCATTGCTCCAGTTATGGAAAACAAAAAGAAAGGAATAGATATTATCAACGAGGTTTTGGAAGATTGTATCATGGCTTACCCCATATCTTCTTTTATTATCAGTTTGTATAAGCAATACGGTGTATGGGGCAGTCTTAGCAAAAAGCAGTTGCAGGGTTTGCATGCAAAGGCTTCAAAAATAAAAGGAATCTCTCCGGGGAAATTAGGCACGCTCGAAGCGATCATCAAGAAGATGCCAACACGGTACAAATCCGAAGCTCCGCCTCCCAGGCCGCTGTATGAGAAGGATGAGAATACCAGCAAGATGATACAGGAAGTTCTGGATAAATATCCACAGCATAAGCGTGTTTTATTCCTGAAAGCCAAGTATGATAACAACGAGTTACTTTCTCCTTCGGAGATCACCGATCTCAAACGTTTCAGGCAATTGATTAAATGATATGTTACAGCGTACGATGTCAGATGCACGGTGTACGGCGTGGGACGTCCCCAGATAAAGTTTGCATCTCATGCCTACCTGATAATCGTCCTTCTAACTTCGCACATCTCACATCGTGCATCCCACATCTTAAATCGTATATTCTTTCCCTTCTGTATAGCACAAAAAAAAAGCCGCCACAGGCGACTAATTTTTTCTCATGGGATTTAATCCTTTAAGCCGGATTCACCGATGTTTTAATCCATCGGACTAAGGCGGGAAGAGGAATTAATATGTTTCTATCTTTCCGTTTCATATTATAAGGTTTAATGATTAATGGCTCATTAATCAGTTTTTAAATCTCTCTATCTTCTGTTTCCATGCGATAACGCTGTAATGCGAATCAACGTGGTGATGTATTTTCCTTTCATAAAATTATTATTTAAAATTTATTTAGATAATTTAACTGCATTTTTTATGCAGCGGTTTTAGGCTGTTTTTTGCCGTGAGACAATGCAGCCATTCGTACGTATATGGTTATATACTTGCCTTTCATAACTTTTGTTTTAAAGTTTGTTAATATTGTTAACCCCCGCCCCCAAAATTTTCAGACAACCAATCGCAATGCAGATAATGAAACAAACCTTTGCAGAGGTTACAGGTGTGATAAGAGTTTCTCTAACCCTATCCTGTATTCTTCGCCTGTCGTGCATAAATAATTAAACAGGCAATGATTGAAGCTTCATAGATCACTTGCTATAATCTTTATTAGTAGCTTGATCTGGTCACAAAGGTATAACGCTTTTCTGCATGTGCAAGGCCAATGTTACAGCTGATTCATTATCTCAAAACCAACCGTAATCCGTTAAAACCCTTACTCTGCCTGCATTACACGGATATTTTTTTCATTATGTCCAACGCGGTAACTAAGCTATCATAAGTGCCCATGTTATGATAATTTTTGCATTGCAGCATACCATATTTGTCAGAGAAATCAAAAAGGTATGGTACTTGTAATACGCGCGGTAAATGATCGAATGGAAAGAAAGGTAAAGCTGAGCGTATTGGATCAGTCGATTGTAAGACAAGGCAGCACTGCCAGCGATGCCGTTGAAGAGACGATTGCGACTGTTAAGCTTGCAGAAGAATTGGGATACACACGTTTTTGGATTTCGGAACATCATAATGCATCTTCTATTGCCGGCTCCACGCCGGAAGTGCTTTTAGTAAAGCTGGCAGATGAAACAAATCATATAAGGATCGGGTCAGGGGGTATCATGCTGCCTAATCACAGCGCGCTGAAAGTAGCCGAGAACTTTCGCATGCTCGAAACACTGTTTCCTGGTCGTATTGATTTAGGGATGGGCCGTGCACCCGGAAGTGACCAGATAACAGCACGAGTTCTAAATCCGTCAAATGATTTCAGTGAAGAAAGTTATTTACTTCAGCTAACCCATTTGCAACATTATTTCCATGATACAGCAGGTACCCAATACGGATCATTACTCGCCGTTCCACAGTCGGATACTATCCCGATGCAATGGATATTGAGTTCTTCGGGCGGAAGCAGTGCGATCGCGGCACAATACGGAATGGGACTAGCGATCGCGCGGTTCATTAATGGCCATGCGCAACCTGAGATGGTTCAACGATATCGCCAATTGTTTAAGCCCTCAGAGCAATTCAGCAAACCCCGGGAGTTGTTGGCTATTTCAGTATTGTGTGCAGAAACGGAAGAAAAAGCAAACCAAATGCGCAAGCTGATGGATTATCGCCTGCTACAGTTTGAAAAAGGAAATTTCGATAAACCGGGAAGCTATCAGTCGATCCAAGACCATCAGTTCACGCCAGAAGAATTGGCAAGAATTAAATACAACAGTGGCCGTGTTGTGTCGGGTACGCAGCAGCAGGTAAAATCACAGCTGCTGCAGCTGGCTAGTGACTTCAACATAGATGAAATCATGATTGCAACAATGACGGATAATGCGGCGGATAGAAGAAGGTCATTCGAACTGTTGGCAGAAGTGTTCGAGCTTAAAAAGTGATCCTCTTTTATCTACATACAAAGAGCTGCTCAGAAGCTGATAACGTCTATTCCACCCAGGAATTTTTAGGAAGCAATGGTCATAACTCTGCCATGAGGATATAATGCAGAAAAAAAACCATCGACTAAATACGATTGGCACATCTTTAGCCGTTTATAAATCGGTTTTTCATAGGATATTGGATTTTAAAAGCGGGGCTGGATTTCTATCCTGGCCCCTTTTTATTTTTGATAACAGGATTAGCTTCTCTTTTCAGACAAAAGCAAGAAGCGAAGGTCTTTGGACGAACTCCGCAAACATTCTTCACTCGCACCCACGATTAACATCTAACCTTTGTTTGTTATCCTATATAAAACGCTAAACAAACTTTCTGGGGATTTGTAGAAAATAAACCACTAACGCCACGACGCCGTTTTCTTGGTCCTATTTGCCTTAGATGCCTTTTGGAATGATCCTAATCAAAATCTTTCTAAAGTTTGAACTGAACAGGCTGACGCTTGAATGATCTTACTTTTCTGCCATTCTGCGTTGCAGGGATCCATTTGGGAGATTGCTTTATTAGCCGTACGGCCTCGTCGTCGAGTGTGAACTCTACGGAGTTCGTTAGAAATTCATCTTGTATCCGTCCATCTGTGCCAATCGTGAAATTTACCATTACAGTACCCTGTATTCCTTTTGACTGAGCGGCGGCCGGATATGTGAAATTCCTGATCAGATACTTGCTCCACGCGCCCACTGGTCCCGGAAATTCGGATTCAACATCACCTTCGCTGTTTAACTTCCTTTTTTCCTCCTTTCTGGAATCGGATGCATTCCACACAGACAAAAGCCTTCCGTACGAATATTCTTTCGTCATAATAACGCTCGCAGTATCGCTGAAAAAATACCACGTTCCATGAACCTTGCCCTCTACCACATGTCCGGTAGAATCAAGGCGTCCGAGGCTATCCATATAACAAAAACGCCCGTGAGGAATTTTTGCTTCGCGGTCCTTGTACTCTTCTAAGGTTAACATAGGACCACCAATCTTATAGTTATGGTGCTGCCAACAGGTATCATTTACAAATCTGACCCTGGTAAAAAAATGAGCATTCTCAACCTTAGGCACATTATTCCACGCAGAGTCCCATAGGTAAAAAATGTCGCTCTTACTTTTCTGGCCAAACAAAATACCACAAAATAAAAGCAGCAAAAGGGTTGGGGGGAGTTGCTTCATGCAATAAACATACAACCGAATCACCTGATCTTAAAGCGATTTCATTAAAAAATGACAACGAGTAGGGCCCTGGTGAGTTTAACGGCATTTGAGAATGAAACGCAATTCAGTTTTAATATCGAATTCAGTTTCTTTGAAAATGGATAAGATCATACTAGCAGTGTGCTTACTTGTTTCTCTTTCCGTCCATGGCTACTCACAACCTGGTAAGGCAAGCCGATACAGGGATTGCATATTTACGAAGATCACCGTCCAAAAAAATACATCCTATGCTGCAATAATACCAGAAGCGCCAAGAAAAAACGCTATCGCTTTGATCTATACTATGCAACTGAAGACAGCAGTTTAAGCAGGCCTCTTATTATATGGATGCATGGAGGTGGATTTAAATTTGGCTCGAAGAAAGCGAAGGGAATACGTATGTGGAGCAGGGACTTTGGAAAACGTGGCTATGTATGCGCTGCGATTAATTACAGGCTAAGCAAAAAAAGTCCATTGAAGAACTTCGACGCCTTAGTGAAGGGTTGTTACGACGCTGGCAAGACCTGGCAGAGGCAATTGACTTCTTTAAAAAAAATCCAGTTCTGTACAGAATTGATACCAGTAACATTATACTTGCCGGAAATTCAGCAGGAGCCATCATCGCATTGCAAGCAGCCTACAGCAGCAACGCCGAACTTTCCGCGCTTACAAACAAAAATGATTCCACGTTGCCTTCACCACGAAGGCCAACGGCTGTTGCAGCAGTGATTAATTTTTGGGGAGCTCTATTAGATACAGCCTGGTTACAAAATGCGAATGTGCCGATTATAAGTGTACATGGACGAAAGGATCGTATTGTTCCTTACAAACAGAATGGCAACTCGCTTTATGGAAGTTATATCATTCATCTAAAGGCAGATTCGCTGAATATTCCAAATCGCTTGAAAACATACGAAAGTTTTGGCCACGAGTTACAGAAACATTTTATACCGATACTAAGAAGTGGTGCTACCAAACGAAGATGGATGGAAGCTGCAAATTTTTCTGCCGATTTTTTGTACAACGAGGTGTTTCTCCGTGCCTCTTCGTCACATACCTCTGTGAAGAATGATTCGCACTTGTTAAAAATACCATAATGAAACTGTTAAACTCCGTTAAAAATAGTAAATAATGCATGAGGCAAATCATAGTTTGCACTTATGAAAATTCGTTGGAGATCATTGTGATATTTGTTTGAAACCCCAGTCACCACAAGGGTTTCAGAAGAACAGTCTGATGTTTAAGATGCAGAAAAGCATCAAATGATGAGTTTTGATCACTGCATTTCCGGTTTATTTTTGTTCCAGGAAACCAAAACAACCGCTCGCTATTCAAATCTGATTTTTTGCTTGCCTGCCTTTTTTCTATCCTTGCTGCCATAGCAAATTTTTAAAGAAAGCACCTATTATTTATTTAAACTTTAATTTATGAAAACAGTAATCAGCACCTTAAGCAGAACAGCAATTGTATTATTAGCAGTCTTCACAATGTCTTTTTCAACGAATCCAGAGACTCATGGCAAATCAGAAATTCCTGCTGAATTGAAATATCTTGGAAGCCGGGATAATCAGCCGCAATTTCAGTTAGTTCTTACTAACACTGAGTCAGATGAATTTGTAGTCACTATCAGAAACAAAGGCAATGAGGTGATTTACAAAGAAAAAATCAAAGGCGCAAATCTCTCAAGAAAGTATCAACTTAACCTTGATGATGCAGACGCCACAGGGGTAACATTCGAAGTAGTAAGCAAGACAACAAAGTCTCGTGTTGCTTATACAGTGAACGCAACTTCAAGATTAGTACAGGATGTATCAATCACTGCACAATAAATTAAATTTTGTTGGTTTGGTCCGTTATCACAATGAAGCAATCAGCATTCGCTAATTCACGCAGAAAGTAACAGGCATCCTGGTCTTCCAGGGTGCTTTCTGCGTGTAATTACGAATTAGAAGATTGCTACAGATAGATTATCAGGAAATTTTGTTTCAAATCAGTATCATGAAAAAAGAAAAAGTATTACATCTTTTAAGAAAGATGTTTGAGAACATAAAGTACCCAATGCAGTAAATGTTTAGCTTAATTGGGAATGGATTGTCATCAATCCTCATGGAATAGAAGGGATGCGTGGTGCTTACTCGAACGATTTATTAAACAGGATCAATAAACACTCGAGCGTTTCAGATGCTTCGTACCTCACTATGAAAGCTAAGGAAAGCGCCGTACATCAGAAGCCAGGAAACGTCACGAAGAAGTTTATACTTTTCGTTCATTAACGTAAATTCGTGCCCTAAATCAGTGTCCATTCGCGCGTTAAAAAAATACTACATCATTCATGCATCTCCGGAAGAAGTTTTTATGGCCTTAACCAATCCGGCCACGCTGCAGCTTTGGACCGGCGAGAAAGCCCAAATGTCAACTGTTCCTGGGAGTGAATTTTCTTTATGGGAAGGAAGCATTGTTGGGAAGAACGTCGAATTTGTACCGGGTAAACAGATTGTACAGCAATGGTATTTCGGTGACCAGGAAAAGGATTCCATTGTAACGATTATTCTTCACCCTCATAAACAGGGAACATCTGTAGAATTGAGACAGACCAATATACCAGATGAAGACTACGAGGAAATCATCGAGGGTTGGGATGTGAATTATTTCGGTTCACTTGCAGAATTTTACGAATGACCTGACTTCGTTATTAACTACTCTCATTCCCGGGCAGGCGATTGTGTTATTGCTTCAAAGTCGAACTGCATATCGTTTAACTTCCTGTACAAGCCGTTCTGGTTGATTAATTGCTGGTGGGTGCCCATCTCAAACACTATTCCTTTATCGATCACTATGATTTTATCGGCATTGCGTATTGTCGAAAGTCTGTGTGCAATTACAAATGAAGTACGGCCCTTCATCAGGTTCTCAAGCGCATCCTGCACCAGCTGTTCACTTTCACTATCGAGCGATGAAGTTGCTTCGTCCAATATCAAGATCGCTGGATCTTTGAGAATCGCCCGGGCAATAGCAATACGCTGTCTTTGGCCGCCACTCAATTTGATGCCCCGTTCGCCAACAATTGTCTTGTACTTCTCTGGAAATTTAGAAACAAATTCATGCGCGTTTGCCTTAACGGCAGCCTCTATGATTTGAGCTTCCGTTGCTCCCGGTTTACCGTAAGCGATGTTTTCGCTAATCGTTCCGCCAAACAATAAAATATCCTGCGGAACGTAAGCCATTTGCATACGCAATTGCGATAATGGAATCGAGTTGGCCGGATAACTATCGAAGAATATAGATCCTTTGTCCGGTTCGTAAAATCTAAGCAACAACGATGTAATAGTACTCTTACCTGCGCCGCTTGGCCCTACTATGGCAATCTGCTGTCCGTTTTCGGCTGATAGTGAAATATCTTTTAGTACGGCCATGTCTTTCCGTGACGGATAGCTAAACGCTACACGATCAAACCGTACATTGCCTTTCAAGGTAAACCTCGGTTCAATGGTAGTGTGTTTAAGTTCCAAACTTTCTCCATGGCCTCTTAAAATTTCGCGTATGCTTTCAGTAGCACCAAGGGTTTTCTGAAGTTGCGAAAACATGTCTGCAAATCCTGCGAAAGTGCCACCCACAAACATGGAGAAAATCACAAACATCGTTAACGAACCCATTGTAAGTTGACCCGACTGAATCATATTGGCTCCATACCACATGACAAAAGCGATGGTACCAAATACACTAAAGATCATAAACGAGATAAACGCACCGCGATAACGTGCATTTGAAATGGCCGTGTTGACTACGGCATAAATGCTTTTTACATATCTTCCTATTTCATAAAACTCATTTGTAAATGCCTTCACAACAGCAATTCCCTGGAATGTCTCCTGTACGATTGTGCCGCTTTCAGCCAGTTGGTCCTGTGCCTTACGAGCCATTTTTCTAATACGCATACCGAAGACAACCGCGAGGATCGCAATCACAGGTACAACCGCAAGCATTACAAGTGCCAGCTTTGTGCTGATCCAGAAAATGAATATTAGTCCTATAATTAGTGTGAAGATTCCCCGTAAAAATTCAGCGAGTGTAAACGAAATCGCATCCTGTATCTGCGACAAATCGGAGGATATACGATTACTTAATTCGCCAACTCTTTTTTCGGTAAAGAATGACATGGGCATCGTCAATAATTTACTATAGACGTCCCGGCGCATATCAGCCAGTGATTTCTCACCAACTTCTGTAAGCAGGTACACACGCATGTAAGAAAAGATCGTTTGAATGCCCAGTTGAATAAAGATCAGCATCAGTGTTGTGTTCAAACTCCAACGAATGCTTTTCAGATCAAATCCGAACTGCGAACTGATGTTATTGTCGCCGAGTCCTGGGATATTTGCTGCTGGAGCGGCAGCGTCGATCATCTTACCCAAAAACAACGGAAACAAGCTTGTGGTAAATGCAGACAGTGCAATAAAAACAAGGCTTAGAAAAAATTTACCGCGATACGGTCGCAGATAAGAAAAAAGCACAAGCGCCTGTCGCAGACTTTCCTTTGAGATTTTTACTTTTCGTACTCCTTCACGCTTCCCGGTACTATTCACGCTGTTCCTTCCTCTTGCCATGTATGGTTCGCTTACGATTTTTTGAATGAACTTCATCAGCCTTCTCACGATGTGGTAAAGCGTTCTGCAAGATAGGCAGATTGTGCCGAGCGCAATCCAAAAAGTGACCCTAGCGGAGTAAATCTCGACTTGAGAACGATTAATAAAGGTTTACAATCTTGGTTTCAATCTGATTAAACATGAAATGATCTCCTGTTTTTTTGTTGTACAGTGCCCTGGCCAACGGGGCCTTTGGCGAAAGAAAGTAAATCACTTGCCCGTCTACAATTTGTTTTCCCAGACCAGCCACAATAAAAAATGAAACGCGCAGGCATTCTACAAATGCACCTGGTTCTCCTTCTTCACAAATCTTATTTACATCGATCGTATAAAGGACGGCCAATTCCTTTATGATTTCGGCCAATTGCTTTGAATGCATATCCTTCTGAAGTTGACTCATTGCCCTTGCAGTTTCGTACTTATCTCCGGCTGAACTTTTTTCCTCGTTATTTGCAGCCTCCTGCGCATGCTGCATGGCCAATTTTGAAGCATCCATCCGCTGTTCAATCAGAGACTTACATATCAGCTTTAGTCTATTTTTGAAATCTATCCTTTCTGAATCCCGCATTAAGAGCTTGTGTTTCGTTTATAAAAGCTTTATTAATTAAGCGCTTGTATTGATCGACTAATATGCAAAGTACAGATTTATGTCATTTGGCTCCTGAGCGCAGAACCGACTAATCGGTCGTTGTTCACAAAGTGTTAAACCTTATGGTAAGTAAATAGTCTGATCCTATTAACCCTGTAACTCTATCATAAAACTGCCCTTAATGGAAAAATGTATCACTTTGCCATCCCTTATCTTTTCGGTGATTACCGTAATCTTTCTACCGCGAGATTTACAAGCCCAGGGGAGAAGAGGGCCTGACAAGGTAAAAGTCGTAAGATATCATCATACACGACTTGTACGAGTACATCCTGAGGTAATCAGACCTGCTCATGTACGCTATGCGCATTTACCCCGTTGGGGCACGGTCGTAAGCCAGCGTCCTGCCAGCGCTATCGTCATATCCTCTCCATATGGTCCCTACTATTTTCACAACGGTATTTATTATATATATCGTCAACCGGGTTTTACCATTGTACGTCCCGTTCCGGGAATAAGGATCAAAGTGTTACCAGTCGGATACAGGCGATTCATACTCAGAAACCGCCCGCACTACTATTACTATGGAACGTTTTATGTGAAAGCGGACAAGAGTGATGAATATGAAGTAGTGGATGCACCGGAAGGCGCTATTGTTGACGCGTTACCAGATGGATATGAAGTAAAAAACATAGGAGGCACCGAATATTATCTTCTTGATGGTGTATATTATACTGAAGTTGAAACACATCAAATCAAGGAAGGCATTGGCTATAGAGTAGTAAAGATATAGCTGTTGAGCGCCGATCCTACTACGACCTAATTTGAACATTTGAAAATTTGAAGATGAACGGCCGATGGAATTATGCGACGTGATAATTTGACACCTGGGACAACCTTCAGCTTGTACAGACCATCGCCACCATGTAACCATCAGCAGCCTCCACATGATAATCCCAACGATATAATGCTTCCATTTATCTGGTGCTATTTTTTTGAACATATTTTTTCGAGTGTGATTTCCACCAACAACATCGTAGGAGCGTAAAACCTACAATTCCTGATGAATACTTCGACAAAGAGCAGAGAAGTCATGTTGTTGTGTTAACATTTCTTTTGCCCCTATTCAGGACAGATTTTCCACAAAATATTTCCAATTCATTTTCGCCCTCACATTTCTAAGACGTTAAACCTGAACCTTTTTGCTTTCTGATCGCACATGGCAGGGATCTTGACTAACTCTGGACGTACACTATTGAATGCATTTCTAAACTTAAAAATGATTTGTATGAAAAAGTTCATTTTAATACTGTCCGTAGCTATGGGTCTTGCGATGGTACCGAGCAATGAATTAAGCGCACAGGATAAAACGAGAACTGAAGTAGATAACGGAGATGGTACTAGAACCATTACAAAAACAAAAGTGAAGAAAAGCCGCAAAGCAAAATATACAGCTATTGGCGCCGCTGCCGGCGCTGCATCGGGTGTGGCAGTAAGTAAAAATAATAGCAAGGGTGCTATCATAGGTGGCACCGCGGGTGCTGCTGGTGGATATTTACTAGGACGTCATAAAGACAAGAAAAAACCCAAGACAAAAGTTGTTCAGAAAACGAAAACAATCGACGATAAATAAAGAAAGGCCGGAAATTCCGGCCTTTCCTGTTACATAAACTGGGCCCTAGCTGATTTTAATTTCCTGTGCTTCTTTACCAGGAATGACTGGCAGGCTTACCTGCAACACTCCGTCCTCATATTTCGCCGTGATATTTTGCATATCGATCGACGGATCTAATGTAAAGCTGCGTTGAAATCCTCCCCGGCTGTATTCTCTTCTCACCCAATCCGGACGCGGAAATCCTTCCGGGGGTGAATAAGATACTGTTAGTTCATTGCCTTTAAAGTCGAGGTGGAAATGCTCCTTAATACGTCCCGGAGCAAAAACCAGCATTTCATAGCTGTTTTCCGTTTTGTAAATATTTACTGCAGCTCTTTGCATGGAACGGTAAGGCTGGTGCTGCTGATACCTGCCTCCGTAGTGGGCGCCTTTTGCGGCACATGACTGATTGTAGTACATGTTGTTTGTTTTGAAATGATAAATCGGTTAACATATACGTAGACGTATCGGCCGTTCAAATATTTTAATTCGTAGCGCCAATAGATGCTTTGATTGCAGGCGGCTTACTTTCCGTCCTCCACGTCTTCCCTCATGTTCTTTGTGAACCCTTGACTATGCAATCGGAGGATTCACAAAGAACACCACGGAAGACACAAAGGACACAGAGCAGTAATAGATGCTAATCGCTAAGGCTTCTTCAATAAGATTTTCGCATTATAAAAATTCACGGAGGCGTTAAGAAACTCCGTAATAGACGGCCATTCAGCGGCAGGATAAAAGTTTTTGAGATAATATTTCCTAGCCTTTATCACAAGTTTATTTCCTTCCAAAGTTGCCGTGGACACGAAACCCCCTGTGGCGTTTTCGACTTTTGAGTTGAAGTTCTCTAAACCCTCCACCTTATACCCATCCGGAATAGCGAGTGTAAATTCATGAACATACGATCGCGGATAATCCATGTAAACATCAACCCTTCTATTCTTTTGCTCATCCTTGATAGTAGTTTGTTGTTCAATCAAACGGCCCAGTTCAAGAATGAGATTAGGGCCTGCTTTCTTCGTCAGGTTTTCGGCTGTAAATTCATCCTGGTAAATCACTTTCGGCGAACTATCCCACATGCCCGGATTTTTGAGTGTCAGCTTGTATGCACTTACCTTGACGTCAAGATCGTTCTCAATGTCTTTCGTAAGCCGCGTATCACGATCATTATAGTCCTGTGTGATTCTTTGTTCGTACTTTATTTTTTCTTTATTGTAATCCTTTATGATGTCTCTCATCAGGTGTGAACTCTGCACCTGGTATTTAGGTAGATCATACTCTTTCAGATAATCATAATTTGTAACAACACGATACTGGTGGTAATACCGGTTATGACCAGCTGCTTCGACAGTGCGTTTAAGATCAAGCTTTGTATTATCCCCGGGATGTAGTGAGAGTTGAATAAAATATTTAGTACTGTTCTGTTCCATTGTTGATTTTGGCATAGGACCGGGATTCGCTCGTGATGATGTTGAAACGCCTTCCATCCCCTCAAATAACTCTGGAAATTCATTAGGCAGTCCAAATGGCGTGGGCCTGTAAATGTAAATAGCGGGCTTTGTATTAACTTTTAGGACGAAATCACAACTTTGGAAATTCGACAATGTACTGATTGCGCCCATTCTGCGTGATGGCACCAATATCATCTGGTGATCTATATCATGCTTATCAAGATACTTTGTAACCAGGTAAAAAAACAAGTTTCCGGCTGCACCTACATCCAAAGGCTTTCCCTGCGGCACATTGAAGTATGCCCGTAGATAGATCGGGTTACGCAGCATATAGTACAATTCATAAACAATTTTTCGGGTGTCTTTTTCATTCTTGAAGTTACCACGCATGAAGTCCATCATGAAACCGATGTCAGACGTATTGGGAGAAAAATATGAGAGTAAGCTTTGCGCCTGTTTCTTCATGTCGGGCTTGTCGTCTCCTTTGCGTATCATATACCGGATCTGTGGAGACGTCCGGTAAGCATAGTTCCAGAGAATATCGGGCGACTTCTCACGCATCTGGTCTCGTAGAATATAACTGGTTCCCTCTCCTTCAGCAGAAGTCTTGAATGAAGGTGCTCCATACAAAGAAGCAGCGTGAAAATTCAGTAAGCGGTGTATGCGATACCTGAGAGTTTGGCTCACAATAGGATACTTGCCTTCCAGGGTTTCTTCGTCACCAAATTCCGAAATGCTCAGATCTTCGTCACGGATCGCTATAAAGTAATCCAGTATGTCACCAGGTTCAAGATTAGGGACTGCTATCTTTAATTCGCTACTGCTTCCGGCATCGGTTTTAACCGCCGCTTTCAAGTCTACTTCCTTCTCGGTTGCATTTGGTTTAATCACCTTTATACCGATCACCCGGTATTCGGAGGCCTTACCGAACAGATTTGTTTTAACGGATTTGTTGTTGAATTCGATCTCGGAAAAATCTTCCACAGCAGCTTTGTCCTGCACCTTAATACGAAAATGAAGGCTCAGTTTCTGGACGAATACTTTTGTAGGGCTTATTCCCCTCAGTTTTGTATTGTAGTCGGATATGTATTCGCGTTGCAGGGCTAACAGGACTGCGGATTCGTTTTTCCATTTCTCTGGAACCTGCGTTGTTTTAAACTCCGGCGCGGGACGTTCCCACATTTCTTCCCTGATCTTCTTCTCAACTTCGGTTTGGGCAGTTACAAGATGTACGCAGAAAAGAATACTTATGAGCGATAGGATTGTCGTTTTCATAGAACCGGTCAATTTTTTAAGACGATTTGATTTTCGTATGCTTTCTTTAATTGGATAACAGCTGCGTTCCAGCTTTCAAATGATTTTTTTGAGATGACTCCCTCAGGTATACTAATCTCATTAGTGTAAACAACTTTATCTCCCATCATCTTGTACTGAATACTGAAAGAAAAGCCCGGGTTACTTACCTGCGTATTTTCGGGCATATGCGACACGGAATATCCTTTTGGAAGAGTCAGGGTGATTGATAACTTCTTATTAACTTTTTCTCCAAAGTCAATATCGCTTTGGCGAGTGTCTTTGATCTCCCAGTCTTTGAAAGTTTTGAATGGATCGATATCAATATAGTGCTCTCTATTAAATGAGCTTACCGCGCTTTTGAAGGTGGTGGTGCTTACAACATCCAATGTTCCGTCCCGCTCTTCAAGGTCGGGTAATTTTACATCGGCCGCCTTTATTTTCTCATTGCCGTTCGATATGAAATTTTCCACGAATTCCTTTCTCTTATCAGTTCTGGTATAATGATAAGCATAGAGGAAGTTCTTTTTTGCTTCTCCTTTCAGTCTGATTGAATATTTTCCTTCCAGTGTTTCGCCATTTAGTGCAACCGCTATTTCCCGCATATCGGCATCCCTGTTTTTATCCGACGGTGTTACTTTATCGAGAATGAACTGGCTTCCATCTTCGATCATTACCGGACGGTTTTGAATCCGCAATGCGTTTTCTCCAAAGGGCATGTATTTCTCTGTTGGATCAAGAAAATATTTCTTTCCCTTCAGGATTACCGTACAGATCATATGATTATAGATCGCAATCGACGGAACGTCCTGTTCATACAGGATGCGTCGGGTGCCAATCCAGGTGAGTCTTGCATCAAATCCGGCGGTACGCAACATTTCGCGGGTGAGATTGGCCATTCCCTTGCAGTCGCCAAATTTTTTTTCGTAAACATGTTGGGCCTCATCCGGCTTGAAAGCGGCTACGCCATCCTCGAAGGCGATATAACGAATGTTGTCCTGCACCCAGTAATAAATTGCCTTAATCTTATCCTCATCTGTTTTCTTATCCTTCACAATCTCTGCAATCACTGGTTTAAAAAATTCCGGCTTTGGTTTCAGCTGTTTTATCAGGCTACTATACCATATGTACAGATCCTTGATTGACGTGAGCAAGTTTATTTTTTGACCTGAAATAGTTGAAGATTTTGTGAGCACTAACACGTGTGGGTAATTATGCTGCATGCCTCTCTCTAAGCTTTCAGATTTCATACCGGAAAGATTCTTTGCGATATACTCGATCACTTTGTTACCACCTTCTGTTCGTTCTGAACGAGTAATAGTAAATCCAGAAAAATTAAATTCCCTGATTTCAACCTCCATATCCAGAGGGATCAGAAAGGTCAGGTGCTTTTCCGCAAGCGGATATTTATCCTGGAAGAAAACTGTTGTCAGGTATTTTGGATCATTTAATTTTTTGACACTGCGAACATCCCACACCTCACCCACTTCTTTCAATTTCAACTGATGCGTACAAAATTTGCTGTCGTCATAAAACATCCCCTCGCTGGTATATGTACCACACAGTTTGGCTCCATCGGGTGCTTTTTGTTTCAAGTTACTTTCTGCGGAAAATTTTTCGATGTGCGAATGTTGATCATACACCTCTACTTCAGAAATATATTCATTGTATCGAAGGGAAAGCAGTGACTTATTTTCATTGATCGTTATTTTGGCACCGGTCTGAGGATCCTTCGCAAAAACGAAATCGGCTCCTGATTGTATAATAAAAGCCTCCGCATCCTTATATTTTTGTTGGATATCTTTAGCCATCTTGAGATAGTCCTGGCTAAATACTAGGCAGGGCAGCATAGCTAGAGCAACGAGCAGCGTCCTGGTCATAAATAAGGGGTTAAATTCCAATTGCTAAAACGAAATTACCCAAACTTTATGCGTTTTACCGGCTTATAAAATTTGACATTATCAGGTCATTTTTTTTCGAAAAAAACATGCGAACCCGGGCGCCGAGCCTGGCAGTGGATTGAAATAATTTGGTTGGCGTGGAATCCAATGGACCGTAGTTAGCGTATATCTGGTTGATTTTTCATAGGATATTGGATTTAACAAGGGGCTGGATGTTCATCCTGGCCCTTTTTTATTTAGAGATTCGATCGTGGGCTTACAAGATTAGTTTGATGTATCCGCATTCTTACTATCAATATTGTTTCGATACAACATCAAATCAACTTGCTCCTTCGTTTTTGTCTCAGATGGTCTGTTTTGATAGAACGCTTCGTAATAAGCTTTAATGAAAGCGGTAAGCGGAGTAGCGATCAGGGCTCCCATCAATCCGAAAACAGTTACCATTGCGAGTAACATAATGAGTAAGGAAACGGGATGAATTTTCATCGTCGAAGCACGAATATGCGGTATTATAAAATCTCCCATGATCTCGTCGAGTACAAGGTAAAATATAGCAACCCACATCGCTGTTATTGGGTCGATCGATAAGGCAATGAGAATGGGCGGAACGGCCATGATATAAAAACCAATGCGCGGAATCAGTTCTGCAAAAAAAGTAACTCCTGCCCAGATCCATACACCGGGAATATTTATAAACAACAGGAAAAAGAAAACAACAATTGCCCTGATTGCGCCGGCTAACACGTTCGA
>DAINQQ010000071.1:0-24602 GCA_036742645.1 Flavitalea sp. | reverse complement strand
TGTAGTGATCGGGAATTGCGGCACCCGAAGATCCCTCGTTTCTCGGATGAAAGGAAAAAAGGGATGACAGGAAAAAAAGGAGCAAAATTGGTTCTATAAGTTTTTACAATTGCTTCGTCTTTAGAATATCCTTTTTTAAAATAGTGCAAAATAGTTACGAGGACGTGCACGCTGTCGACAATTGGCATGGTCGTAATCATATTAGGAGCTGAGAAAACCGGTCCGGATAAACTTAAAATGCAACCAACCGCCGACACCAGGTCCGGAGAACATGGACAGCAACACCACAAAGAAAGCCCCATTGTGGCTCAAATATTTTTTGTTGCAATAATAACAACGTCACAATCACCAAAACATAAGGGGTGTAAGACTACTCATGTCTTTAGCGAAGTTGTCATCAAACGCTTCAATAAAAATTACCTTACCTATGAGATAAGTGTCGATATCCGGATATTCTTTTTTCCAATCATCTACCATCTTGCGGACATACTTTGCCGCCTCATTATTTTCAGTAAGGGCTTTGCCTGGAAGGTTAACAGTAATATTTACCGCTGTAAAACTTCCACTTGTATCGATGAGCTTGTTAACCAACATTGGCTCTCCTAATGCACTTTCTTTAATTTCCTGCAAGTCATTAGGTCCTAACTGTAAAACATCTTTTACCAGCGGACGAATAACAACATAATCATCTCCACTGGGAAAAACTTTCCGGAAGTTTGTAATCGCGTCAACTCTGGACGAATATGGTGTCTTCCAGGCTCGCTGCACCAAATTTTCAATTGCTAATAAAGTTTTTTTAGTGAAGACATTGCTGTCTTTGGGTTGTAGCATTACATATACATTGTCATCTTTTGTATTTTTCTGCTGAAGACGGCCATATGCCTTTAATTGAGGGTTTTCACTACTAAAGAATTCATGGTAGTCATTGTTAATCCTCAATTGGCGTATGCGGATCGATGACCCAAGAGCAAGCAAGATCATGAAGGAAATAACTAACCATCTGAGATGGATTATCCATCGGCCTATTCTTTCGGGCTTGAAATTTATTTTCACATTATCAACTCCGTTTGTGTGGAATTCAGTATTAGAGACGGAGCTGACTATCTTGTGATGCAGAGCGGGATAAAATTTTTTTACTGATTTTGAGTAGTCGATAATTGGTTACTAGTTGCAATTACAGGCAGACATGGTGCTGATGGAGTTCATCTCCGATTTGGGTAGGCATTCGAGCAAACCACTCGCTGCATCTTTTTCAATGCTGCAGGCATTAAACATCATTTTTCGAATTCGATCTCTGCCCCTTTGAACTTTTGAGCGCAGTGTAACATAATTGATACCTGTAGTTTCTGATAGTTCTTTTTGGCATTTACCTTTTATATCAGATTCTACAATCAAGTTCTTGTAATCTTCAGGGAGGAGGTTAATAAGCCCGTGCAAGCAGCCTTCCATTTCTCCATAAGACTTACCTTCGATCGTTTCGAGGGGGTTTTCAAGTGTAGCGATATTCAGTTCTTGAAGCTTTTTTCGGGATCGGTAATAGTCTATTACCTGATTCCTGGCTATTGCAAAAATCCAGCTCTTAAGACTTTCATCGTTCCTTAAACTATTTGATTTATTGATGATCTTTACGATGACTTCCTGATAAATATCTTTCGCATCTTCCGAACATGAAATTTTGCTCTTAATAAAGTTCCTTAGCTGAGCACCATAAGATCTTTCAACGTTGGTTACTTCCATAATATCGCAATTCATCTTATTATTAACAACAGCTACTGCCAGGTTCGCAGCATTTCCTTTCATCCTTTGCAGATTTTTCTGCGTAAACAGTAATGCTCTGAATATTAATGTTGCTTTCCTTGTATTGCCTGATTTCTTCGTCAGTTAAATAATTAACCAGAATATCATCAGGTATTGTAATATTCTTTTCTTTTTGAAGTGTAATAGTTGCAAATCCTGCTTCTTCAATAATGCTCAGATATTGCTTTCTCTGGATAGCTCCCGAAACACAGCCGGCGTATAGCTCAGCTACTTTTGTCCATTTTTCCGGTAGTTCTCCTTCGAGAACAATGTCAGAAATTGAAAAATGCCCTCCAGGTTTTAATACTCTATAAATTTCGCTGAATACTTTATGCTTGTTTGGCACTAAGTTCAGCACGCAGTTGCTTACGATCACATCCGCTTTATTACTTGTAACAGGTATATTTTCAATATCTCCTTGCCTGAATTCTACATTATTAAATCCTCTGACTTCTGCATTTTTTCGCGCTCTTTCGATCATAGTCGGAGTAAAATCGATTCCAATTACTCTGCCCGTTTCTCCAACTTCGTGTCTGGCGATAAAGGCATCATTGCCTGCACCGCTTCCAAGATCAATTACTGTATTTCCTTTTTTTATTTTTGCAAACTGTGTTGGCAATCCACACCCTAAGCCCAAATCCGCATCTGGATTATAACCTTCCAACTTGCTGTAATCGTCCGCCATTATATTGTACACATCATTCCCGCAACAAACTGAACTCGTACCACAACAAGATGATTGATTGGTTTCCTTGTCCTGTAAAGCAATCTCTGAATATTTCTGCTTTACTATTTCTTTTACTTGGTCTTGTGTTTCCATAACTATTCTCTTTATTGGTTTATTGTAATATTGCGATGAATAAAGTCAAAAAAAATCAGCAACAGTTATTCTCATAGGCAATAAAAAATGCTTCTAATTCTTTTCTGTACTGCTTCCACACCCTTGAATCAATGCAATAGCAAACACTTGTTCCGTCGATAGTTCCCTGGATTAGGCCAATGGTCTTTAATTCTTTCAAATGTTGTGAAATAGTAGCCTGGGCAAGACCTAATTCCTCAACGAGATCACCATTGATACAGCTATTTGTTTTAAGAAGTTGCTGGATGATCGCAATTCGAGCCGGATGTCCAAGCGCCTTCATCATTTGAGCAAGCTTATTTTGCTTTTCTGTAAATATTTCCGTTTTAGTAGCTCCCATTGTAATCGCAATATTACGATAAATAATTTATCCTTTCCAAATCTTTTTTATTTCTATAAGATCATCAGTTAAAAGGGACTGAGAGAAAATTTCTGATTTTTGAAGTATTAAGTGCGGGCTAATATTCTTTTTAAATAGTCCTTAAGTTTTGCCGTGTCTAACGATTTACTCCTATAAGCGATATAACTATCAGGTCGTATCAGATAAAGGCCGCGGTCCTTAATTCCAAATTGTTTATAAATATTCTCGGTATCGTTGCTGATAGGAATTTTATTTATTTTAACTAACCCGGGATATAAATGGGCAATAGAATTGATTTCTTCGCTTACGCTCTCAGAAAAATTATTTCTTGAAAAAATTACAAGATGAAAACTTAGCCCATCTGTAAAACTCTTTCTTAAGGGATTGTAGGGAACCCTATCACCTGGTTTGGGCGATGCTTTATTGAATGAGGAAGTGTCTTGCTCAGATAATTTGCTCTTCCGGTAATGCAAACCAATTTCAGAAATCGTTTTAAAAGCAAGATTTCCAAAAAATTTAATTTTCTGTGCAATTGGTGAGACAAGTTTCAATGTAAAAGGAATTATCCTTGTCAGATAGAATTTAGAGAGACGGTTTTCACTCGTGATCACATGGAAAGCTCTATCTGTAGTCTTTACCAGTTTCCTTGCAATTTCAAACCGCTCATCCTGATAAGTGTCAAGCAAATTTTCATGGGCTTTATTTTGAATGACCAAAACCAATTTCCAGGCAAGATTGTAAGCATCTTGCAAACCTGTATTCATGCCCTGGGCACCAACGGGACTATGAATATGTGCAGCATCTCCTGCAAGAAAGCACCGTCCTTTTCGAAATGCACTTACAACCCTATGGTGTGAGTGGTACTTTGAAATCCACTCGGGATTTAGAAGTTTAACGTTCAAACGAGTTTGAGCTGGAAACTTTTCATTTACGTCTTCAAAAGATATTGTTTCTTTTTCTTCCAATTCTTTTGGAACGATGCCTATTACTCTGCACCTTCCATTTGTCATTGGAAAAAGAGCTCCGAAAGTTTCCTTGGAAAATGCAAGATACATCTCGTCGGGTGGTAAATTCAGGTTCACTTCACAGTCAAGAACAAAAAGAGATTCATTATATGTTTTACCAAGAAAAGGAATTTCTAAATTCTCCCGCACAATGCTATGAGCACCGTCAGCACCTATAAGCCAACTCACCTGAACTGTTTCAGATGCTCCATTTTTATTTTGAAGAATTGCTTTGACACCTTTTCCGTCCTGTGAAAATTCAATTAGATCAATATTTCGTTCGACATTTTTGTTAAAGCGATCAAGAAAATTATTTAAGATTGTCTCCGTTTTGGATTGCTCAAGTATGAGTAAAAAGGGGAAATCGGTAAGGTTGTTTCCAATATTATGAAGCTCGAAACGAAGATATCTTTTACCGTTCACAATTAAGTTAACTGCTTTTGCGATTTTACCTTGCCGCATGGCTTCCTCGGCAATTCCCATTTGCTGAAATATTTCTAAAGAACGGGCATGAATCACTAAAGCCCTTGATTGTGTAGTATGATCTTCGGTCTTATCAATGATGCGAAAAGAAATACCCCTTAGGGCAAGCTGACATGCCATCATTAATCCGGTTGGGCCTGCTCCGATTATTAACACTTCTGTTTCCTTCATGCTTTATTTCCATATTAAACAAATGAGTCCGGCGATTTGAAAATTGTTAACTACGCTTTCCAAAACTATGTGGCTCTTTTTGTTTTAAAACATTTTCTTCTACGAATATTGAAACATATAGAATAGAAAAATGAACCACTCGTAAGGTAGGTTTTCTTTATAAATTGTCTTTGATTATCGTACTTAAATGAAAAACTGTTCTGGAATTGAATTTTCATAGATAAGGTCTTAATGGTTAGTGGCTTTTGATTAGAAATTCTCGCCCTTGGCGGGGATTTTTATTAACACGCCTTGGTAATTTCCGGGATGAAATACAATCTTAAATATTATCTCTGTATTCAGATTTTCTTTTACTCTGACAAATAAAGTTAGTGAGTAATTCATGAATCAGTAGTTTGAAGCTTCTTCGCAATATTGATTTCCAAAAGATTTTGAGAAAGGTCGAACTCTCTCCGTTTTCGCCCACTGAAGCTTTAGCGTAGGTGGGATGCGCTTTTTAGGGCACTTCATCAATTCCCGGTAGGCTGCGAAGATAGAAGTGTGCGGCTGTTCACACTGACCGATTGTTGGCTGTGAATTTTTCCATCTGTTTTGACCAGGGGTATATGCAAATTCCTGGTCGTCATTTTTCAAACACGACAGCCTCCGGGGAAGCGCCAAGCTTGCCAAGTATCTCCTGCATGGCTTCAATCATTTTCGGTGGTCCACATAAATAGAAATTTTTGCTGAAATCATCCACATGGGACCTTAGAAACTGTTCGTTGATAAACCCATTTAGATAAATGTTACTGGGCTCGTCCGTTATAGTATAGATGGCGTTTCCATGTAGCATAGAAGTAAATTCTTCCTGCAGAATAATATCTCGGGCAGTTTTGTTGGAGAAAAACAGCTTGTTACCATCAAGTTTCCCTTTTTTATGCAATGAACGGATTATGGCAATGAAAGGAGTAATGCCTGCACCTCCAGCTATGAAATATCCAGGTTGTTTGTATTCGATAGTTCCCCAGACGTCTCTAACGATAAGCCCGTCTCCTGGCTTCAATGAGTTCAACTCATTGGTAACTCCTGTATGATCACTGTAGATTTTTATTACAAATTCCAGGTCTGGTGATTCATCAAGCGAAGTAAACGTAAATGGTCTTTTTTCCTCTCGCCAGCCATCCTTATTGATCGATACTTCGGTAGCCTGTCCGGCAACAAAGTGGTATCCATCCGGCTTTTCGCATCGAAATCTCTTTACATCATGAGTGACGTTTTCAATTGTCAATATTTTGACGATGTGCTCCATACTTTTTATTTCACTAATGAAAGAAATTCTTTTTTTTGTTTCGCCTGATGCAAGCTTCCCGCCGTAATGACTCGTGACAGTCGAGCTATTCATATCTCCGACTCTCCTTGAAGTTACACATAAATGAACCGCTTCGAAGTCACACAGCTTCCATTCCACAGCCCACATTAAATCAGCTATGCGACAAATTGGTTTTAAGATGAGTCGTGCGAATTATTAATAGTAAATAATCATTGCAGCCCTTCGAAGCCGCTCTTTGACCTGGATTGTGTTGATATTAAGCATGTAGGCGATTTCTTCTTCGCTGCACCCAACTTGAAATAATATATAAACCGTTCGAAAACTAAGCGGCATTTTTGAAAGCTGTGCCGACACCTTGTAATTCAATCGAACTGCGTCGCCCGGAAACGATGTTGCTGGTGTTTTTTGGCTAAAGATGCCGCAGCTTATTTTGTAGACACATTGATGCACAACCTGCTTAGCCACTTCAATCCTGGTAGCCCGGTGAAATGACGAGCTTTTTCTATTGATTTTAAGGTATGCCTGTTCCACGAATTCAGTAGACTCCTTTGCGCCAAAGCCGAAGGCATTCGCTATTTGATACAGCATGGGCTCATACTGCTTTACATTAAATGATACTTTCGTCCGAACGCTATCCTGTGGAAGAGATGAACCTGGTGCAACACACGGCTTGATTTTTTCAGAACGAGATTCCATAGTGAATACTGACATGATCGTCTTGCAACTTGATTTGTGTCGCGTTAATTTTCTCACGACCTATACAATAGAGTTATTAACCCGTTAAAGGTTACAAAGTATTAACCAATTCCTTTTTGGAATCTTTCGTTGGCTGAATGTTAGAGAAAATGAAAGGGAAACTGAAGCAAATGCCCGTATGTATTGAGTACGTGAATGTGAAAAGGTTACAAGATGAAGACAATTTTTTCAAATAAGTTTTCTCTTGTCTTTCTGTAGTTGGTATTTTACAACTTATCTAACATTCCCCGTATTCCAGACGAAAAACTCCGTTTACCGCCACAATTTTATCCAGGCTGGTTTCTCCACCGCTTGTCAATTCAATAATTGGGGTTGAAACAGCTGTGTTTATTGTTTTGATAACGCCTTCCATTCTTGTCATACCTCCATTGTCTATGAGCAAAGAGACTTTTTGGCCAGAATGGTAAGAAGCATTCAACAATTCAAGAAATGTTTCGCCTGCATTAAGTGTTAACCGACAATCCATAATCATGGTTTTAGATAGTTAGCTTTTATGAGCCGACCCTGCCTGCCGGCAGGCAGGTGTGATGATTAGCCGATCAGCCGATGCAACAGCCATATTCTACATTATTAGTTCAAATCAGATGTCGCAGTTGAATAAATTTCACAATACAATGTTTCTAAGATTTGCTTTACTACCAGTGTATGAATGAGAGATCATATTTTGTTGAATAAAGCAGAGTAATAATTTTGCGGTCCTATGTGTCTTTCAATGAATTCTTTCATGGATTTATTTTCCGTTAGCTCTAGCTGATATCATTTTGCCGGCGTTATAACAATATTTCGATACTCGATTGGTCCGTGATCGCCTTGTAAAAGCAGAGGACCGGGTTCACCTTCATTGCTATCGATTGCGCCCCCTGTGATACCGGGAATTTCCTGGTTGCAGATGATCATCTTTCCATTGGCAATAACTGTTACCATTCTTCCGGAAAGCGTAATATCATATGCCTGCCATTCGCCGGCATCCTTCGCCATCATTTCGCTGGGCTTTATAAATCCATATACACCTCCAAGGTCGCCTTTAGATGGTTCTAATCCTTTGCTGTCTGAGATTTGCACTTCGTAACGGCCACGCAGGTAAACACCGCTGTTGCTGCCTTTTTGGTAGCGAAATTCTATATGCAGTTTGAAATCGGAAAACTTTTGGTCGCTTACAAGGTTCGAACCAGACTTCGCGCTTTTTAAAATGCCATTCTCCGCAGTCCATTGATTCTCCCCCATTGCATGCCATCCTTTCAGGTCTGTGCCGCTAAATAAACGAATCGGTGTTCCCCATGCAGGCTCTGAGTTACGTCGGAGACTTGGAGCGCGAACTGCCGTCCAGTTATGCTTCTTTCCATCAGGCAAAACAATTGTACCGGCTAAACCGGCTCCCTGTAATGAGCCTTCTACTGTGACGTCTGATCCTTCTTCCCATTGAGGAGGAATTGTAAAGCTCATTTTTCCGCCGGTATAATTCACTTTTGAAATAGGCCTCGAGCTTCCAGAAGCACCGACAAATTCACCGATCAGCATCCGTATCCCCGAATGACGTACTTCAAGCCACGATGGAACTTGTTTTTCCCCCATGTCAATTGTTATATCCCAGCGGCCTTCGATCGAAGTATCCGCGTATGCAAAATCAAAGTTGTTTGCGTTGCTTGCCACTACAGCAACGGTTGGGATCACCAACATCGATAAAGAGAGCATGCATTTCTTTATTACAGTTCCCGGTTTTATTTTCATATGTTTCGTTTTGAAATCTTTGCGCTCAAATTAATGTTTTTTACGTTCGGTCCGATTGACTTAATATGTGTGCATCGAATTGGGAGTTAGGTTCCTCGTTGTGTCCCTCGTGTCACGAAGAAACACCCGAAGGGCACGACGAAGTGACAAGCATTAGTCTC
Source organism: Flavitalea sp. (assembly GCA_036742645.1). Taxonomy (GTDB): domain Bacteria; phylum Bacteroidota; class Bacteroidia; order Chitinophagales; family Chitinophagaceae; genus Flavitalea. Next base: position 15,973 of record DAINQQ010000071.1, on the reverse strand, counting down.
CGATATCTGTTTCCAGCTGCATTCTCAATTCATCAACCTGCTGTTTTAGAAATTTTGCGTGTTTTGACTTACCAAGACTAAGCGCATCTGACAAGATTTCGAGGTTTTCAATCTCGGTCAGCTTCTTGCCCTTTGAGCCGGAACTCTTCCAGATCCTTTTGAATTTATTGGTGACGGAAGTCCAGTTCTCTAATGATTTTGCACGATCGGGATCCAGCATCAGAAGACACATCGCCAGGGAATTGTCATCAATTAACTCCCAATAGTCCATATTTGTATATGACATAGCCAAACGTGATTGCGTTTCCGTCACAATAGATATGTACTCTTCTCTTAACTTTGAATCAAAAAATGGTTTTTGGCTACCATTAATAGCCATGTCTAACGTGGATTGTAATGCGATAAAGTTATAGAGTGGAGAAGAATTAGCGCCGCGGCCATAAGCCTGCATATAATAAGCTGATGCATTACTGTATGCTGCCAGCTTTGCGGCCGGATTAGTGGTAACGAGCCCTTTTCTTTTGTATGCACTTGCCAATAAAAAGAATCTTTCGGCAGTTTCCGTGATATCTAGCAGCTGTTTCAGCTTGGCAATCGTACTATTCATGTCCTTTACCAAACCTGCTTTGTTACTACCGGATTTGAAGTTCCGGACGCATTGTTTCCCCTGTGAATTGCAATACTTCTCCAGAGCAGCAACAGAAAAACTCGCGTTTTCAGCTCCTATTAATTCCTCATATTTTTTTATAGCCAATTCGTATTCTCCCAATTCCATGTATATCGAAGCTTGCTGCTCACTGAGACCGGCGCTTTGAATATCAGACTTCGTGATAGCTTCGGATATCGCATTCAACTGCTTGAGCGTTTGTTCGGCAGTGATATTTCTTGTATCGAGATCATTCTTTAGATTATTCAGATCTATCGTTATTTCATCTTCTACTGTATAATGAAGCTCGTGCTCTTTTTTTGCCGCCGACCTGTTTATCAGCTTGTAGAATGGATCACCGTAACATTGATATGCTCCCCAGGTATTGTTTAGGTGATGATAGGTTTCATAAATGTATTCCCGGGCTTCCCGCACGGCATCTCCGAAATTGTAACCGGAAAACATTCTGGAATAAAAGGTAGTGGCGAAATCTAGTGCAGCCCGATCATCAACCGCCCATCCGGCAACAATTACCGCCTTAACGCCAATTTCAATAAGCTGTGTTCCGATATTGGCAGCAAGCTTGTATCTGTCACGATAATATTTTTCGGTTTCAGCATCCTGTTTCCCGAGATGGCAACAATTCACAAACACTAGTTCCGGCACAGCACTCATCTGCTCAATATCAGCGGTGGTAAGGAATACATCATTGCCAATTACCATTCCGGATTTTTTCCTTGACTTAGGATTGAATAGTCCGTGCCCGGCAAGATGAATGATCTTGTAATCGGTACTGAAGAGATTCAATACGATGTCCGCTGCCGTTTTGTTGATTAGCGAAACGTTCGAATATCCATTGGTTGTTAATAACTCTTCCACAGCGGCTCCTTCTTTACGCGCCCCGTCCAATTGATTCACAAACCCGCCGAGGACTGGGTCAGCAACTATCAGTGCTTTTTCAGTGGCTACTCGTTTAATATTTAACCTGTAATTCCGTGTAGCCAGTTGACGGATCATTCCGGCATTTATACATAAGGGTTTCGCATTGCTAATATTTTCTTGTAACAATTCCCAGGGATAGGCCGCGGTGTCCTGATCAAGGATCCAGCTGATACTGCCCTTCTTTTTTAACCGGTCTTTGAAGGCATTAGGTATCATAAGTTCGAAGAGTGTCTTCGCCAGAGACGCTGTCCAACGGTTTTGTGTAGACGCCTGCTCGATAAAAAGGTCAATCAATGGAGTGCTGCTGAATAATTCGGATTCCTCTTCTCTTGCTTCATCGGTGGAAGCGCCGAAAACAAGACTTGATATTTCTTCGGATCCTTCCTTCATCTTTTTACATTTTACCGTGATCCTGTTCCACCACTCTTCCGACGCATCAACCTGGATACGTTTCCTGGAGCCAAATAACTTCTTTATTTTCTCGTTCCCAATACGGATGTTAAACGTCCTGTTTTCTTTCCTCTCAATTTTTTTCAGTGTTAAGAGGCAATTTAATGCCATGTCCTCATACAGCTCGATGAACTCTATGTATTGTAACGTTCGCGCGTCATTGTTCAGACACGCTGAAACTTTTGCATTAGCATTATTTACGCCTTCAATAATTGCTTTCAACGAACTTTCAACGGACAGACCGCCATATCCGCAACCAATAATAAGCGCAGAGATGCCAATCTCCTTTTTTACAGGCCGGCTATTTATATTGAGCAGATATTTGCTTACTCCCTGCTCAACGGTTTGTGTAAGAAGGTAGGACGTGAGGCCACCCGGTTCTCCCAGGCCAACGATTATGGCACCGGGAAAATCGCTTTCTCCAGGATCTGTGGAAATAACGGTATTGCTTCCGATAGGCCCCGGATATAATCCGAGGTGGTGTCGCATCGAAAGACTTTTGTTTACGTTCGCATCAATTGATTTTTCTGCATATAAAATCCCGTCATTATTAAAGTGTCCGGCCAACACAGGAAATGAAGCATAGGCAAGGTCGCCGTTGCTGACGGAGATGGAAACCGGTACCCTGCTAACTGCAGGCTCTTGTTTGTCTTTAATTCCTAAAATTGCATTTTCAATTCCTTGTTCGGACAGATCAAAATTGAATTCCTGCGGTAGCCGAAATATTTTTTCCTCACCTCTGCTACTAATCTTTGTTCTGCTAAAGCGTTCCGTGCTGCCTTTTTCAAGGATGTCTTCAATGCCATCGAAAATTTCAGGCTCGTTTGCCAATGCACCGTGAGTGACATCAACATAATATACAGCATTCAATGGGATGAGTTGTTTTGGAATTCCGGACTCCCATGTAACACTCTGGTCTCCTTCGCAGGTTGCTAAAAACACGAGCTCGGTTCTGGGGGGTATCATATCATTTTGATAGTCGCACGGTGTATACTTGTCCTTGCCCGCTATGTAAACCATATTGGAATAATCGATGTTATCCCTTTTTAATATGATGTTATCGCGGTAATTTTTGAAATCATTTAGTATTTCTTCAGAAGGTATCGGCCAATTTATATCTCCGTGTGCGTCGGCCATATTTTTCCAGGTTTGCCGGTTTGCAAAATCGTACCTGCCCTCATCGGTAAGTGGAAGGAGACTAAGAATTCCGGGAAATGTAGAAAACATAGCGATTAATTCTTTCTTGGTATGTTTCCGGTCGAGCATATTCAATGAATTGATGATCGAATCATATCCGAATAATACCGTCGGTATACGAAACGATCCGCCGAGTGGAGAACCCAGGAAGATCATCCTGAACCCTTTCAGGGTATTTAATTTTTTCCAGGTGTCATCATGGTTGATTATGAAGTCGCGTGCCAGCACACCTCCCATGGAATGTCCTATGATTTTTATTGGTTGCCCCAGCTTTAGCAGTTCAATAATTTTTTCATTGAATTCCCGTGCACAGTCATTTAACTGTTTGCGCCAGTCGAAAGGATAGATAATGACGTCATGTGTAAGCGATAATCTGTCGGCCAGTCGTTTATACGCTGTTCTGACCAATGAAGTGGCGCTAATATTGGGATCATTGATATGCCGAAGATCTACCAGTCCGCCAAAAACCGTTCTCAAGTAATCGAGCCATACCTTCTCATTACCGCGCGAAATATTTGAGCCCATAATTCCGGGCAGCAGCACAACGATTGGCTTTTTGCCGGTCGGAATGTTTTGATACGGTTTGAGCTCGCCGCCCTCCAATGCACGTAAATCTCTATCGCCGGCCCGCACTTCGTGCTGCAACACACTGGTAAAGCCAGGTATCGGTTCACCATCCGGCGTTTTTAAAGCCAGCATAACTGCTTCCCTGGTCCTGTTGTTTAAAAAATATTTTATATGATCAACGTCAGCTCCCTGGTCAAAGAAGTATTGAATATTTCCCGACCTGTTGGCTCCGAGATACATTGAATCGGTATTGACGACCAGGTCATTTCTTTGCCAGTAAAAGAGTTTGCCAACAATAACCAGTAATCCTTTCCAGCTTGCACTAACCTTACCGTTTCCCGATATGACAGCGAGAGAAGATCCCTCTATTGCGGTTTCGGGGCCCCGATCATTAATGATCTTAATGAAAGGCGAATCGGGACTTTGTGCTTCAAGGCCCGGTAATACGTCGATATTATCTTTTGTTCTGAGGGTTTCTGCAATAAGTTCTTTAATAATATCAGCCACCGGATTCACAGCACCACCCAACAGGTTATAAAAAACATTCAGAATAACCTCCAATCGCTTCGATGCTAACTTTGTTCCCGCCGCCGGACAGGCTACACGAACAAATTTTTTAACTCTTATTTTCTTACTAACAAAAGCTTTATTGAGAAAATTAATGCATTCAATATCGTGTTCCCTATTTCCTTCTTTTCGAAGCAGGTCAATATTTGTCTCAGTAAAACCTGGTACCTTATTGTTGTTGTAAGAATACCGGCAAAGTATATCCCCAACCAAGCCACCGCGGGAGTGACTGATAATGTGTAAATCTGCTGAATCAGGAAGCAGGTCCACCAACTCCACCACATTTTGAAGCGGGCTTTTTGTTAGCGTGCGATGCTGATAAGTGAGTATGTTCTCCCCGTATGTTTTTCTGATAAAACTCCACACGTCTGATTCCAGGAGTTCCTTGAACGCTCCTGTAGTATTTGAGTTCGTGCCATGAATGAATAAAAGAAACGGTTTATCAGATATCTTTTTATTGAAAGGGAAGAAGGTGAATTTATCGAGACGGAAGAGGCCCTCATGTTTTTCCATAAGCTTATCTTCCATCTTATCGGCGAGTTGACCGATCCCTCCTGCGATTGCCTGCTTTTTAAAAACATTCAACAACTTCAACGCTACATTTCCAAACACGCCTCTTTCGCTATCTGAATGGCTAATGAAACCGGGAAGTTCAAATGAACCATCTATTGATCGTGTAGGGTTATCCGTTTCAGGAAATATTTCGTGTAGGGTGGTGGCATCGCACATCCACGTGACATTATCGTCGAAAACAAATTCAAGGAGCTTGTCATTATCGTGGATTGGGATATCATGTTCTTTCTGCGTATCCCGGTTGGCACTGCTTAGACTATAACTTTCAATTGGCTGAAGACCATCGGTGGTGGCGGAAACAGGAATGGGTTGTTTCTCACCTCTAACGGTAAGTGTTTTAAATTTCATCGGAAAGCGTTTTAATACTTAGTAGAATCAGGGAGAATGAATATAAGAATATCCTTTCGTTACACAAGTGAAAAATTCGGTTTTCATCAAATCTGACTGAAGAAATAAGCTCGATTACATTCACTAATACTTGCAAGTTCCTGAAGCCAGCAGTTTTGTAAAATGCTGGTGCACTAACTTGTATAATACAAAAGCCGCTAGACAAGCGGCTTTCATGTTTACAAGAAATAAATTGACCCTACAACGGATTTTGAACCACTTGTTCGTTCGCATTCAATTCATCTTGCGGGAACAACCATTCCCAACGGATATCTCCAGCCGGAACATTACTCACCTTGGTAAGCGCGGGAATATGATTTGGAATTCCGGCCCTGCTCATAGCAGAATTGGTTCTTTTGAGATCCGTAAAGCGAAAGCCTTCACCCCATAATTCTATTCTTCGTTGAAAAAAGATTTCATCGATCAATGCCTGCCCTGTATTCGTTGATTGGACATAATTAAAATTTCTCTTTTTTGCTAGCGTAAATAAAGCTGCCTGCGCAGCAGCTGTTTGTCCCTGGCGTGCTCTCGCTTCCGCTTCAATCAGGTACATTTCAGCGGCGCGCATGTACGGAACATCTCCTACACTTAAGGCGTCACTTTTTGCGAGAAACTTCTTGTTCTGGTAGGGCACTCGTGCACCTCCGGGTGGAACTGGAACGGTAGCTCCGGTCAAATCCCACATTCGTTTACGGATATCGGTTGCAGGAATCGCATTATACAACGTCGCATTAATAGCTCTTGGCTGCGTCCTAATAACAGTGGAATTAAAATTTGCTGATATGTAAGCGAAGTAAGAATAGAAAAAAGTATTGTGATCATCGATCTGACGACTACCCCAGATCCATTCCGGATTCTCAATATTGTTAAAGCCGGATTTGTAAGAAGCCGTATCCATTAATTCGAAACCTGTTCTCGCAGCGATGGCGTTTGTTGCTGCTGTTCCCCAATCCTGTTGTGTTAAGGCAACACGCGCTTTTATTCCTTTTACAACATTCACAGTGAGGTTTGATTTGGCTGCGGTTCCAGAGGCATTATAACCTACCAGCAATGACGTAGCGCTATCAAGGTCTTTATTCACCTGTGTGTATACTTCCTCCACCGTGGCTCGTGGCTGCCCTTCCAAATTGTTTGTTGTTAACAATGGAACTCCTGGTTGGTTGTTGGGTTTTGCGGCAGCATCGTATCTCTTGCCCCACAGTTGAACCAATTGAAAATGGGCCCACGCCCTATATGCAAGCGCCTGTCCTTTTATAATTTTTTTGTCAGCGTCAGGTCCGGTCGCATTGTCGATGCCGTTGATTAATACGTTAGCATTTGAAATGATACGGTAATAAAAGCGATATACATACCGCAAGTCACTCGCATTTACATTGCGATGCGTATCCCATTGCATGAAGCCTATTAAACCTGTGCTTCCGTTGGCGAGTGGATATACAATATCCTCCCCCATCAGGTCCCTGAAGATATTGTTTGAACCTTCACCGGCCTGTCCCTGCTGGTCATACTGAACATACAGAATGCGATGAATGCCATTCAATGCGGCATATCCGTTCTTTGTTGTCGCTGTTGCCTCTGTAGCTGCGACGGCATTGGTTGGAGAAGTATCCAGGAATTCCTTTTTGCAGGATGATGAAAAGACCAACACCACGAATGCGTTAAATAGCAGAGTGTATTTAAACATTTTCATTTTCTCTTATTTATTTTTATCGATTTATAGTTATTCCCACACTAATTATTGTTGCCGGCGGATATGCATTTGATGTAACTCCACCAAAGTCCTGTTGATTATTCAGGCCTTTTCTTTTCGAAAAGAACCCGAGATTTTCGCCCGTAACAAAACAGCGGGCTGTACTCAAATTCCATCGGGAAATGAATGATAATGGCAAGTTATATGCCAGCGAAACCATACGAATATTCAGATATGATGCATCTATCAGCCATCTCGAAGAGGATGTATTGAAATCGGTAGTTCTGCCTGCGTCCACGCGAGGAATCGCTGTGTTGTCGCCAGGGGCTTTCCATCTTTGCATAATATCACTGCTTAAAGCCGATCCATAAGTTCCTGAAGACATCAGGCTCTGGTAATTGGCATCATATGTTTTTCCTCCGATCTGGAATGTAAATAATCCTGATAATGTAAATCCCTTATAGGTAAGAGACTGATCAATGCTTCCGTAAAAATCAGGAATGGATGTACCGTAGTATTCGAACAAAGCGTTGCTGGCAAGAATAGTAAGCGTATCTGATCCTCCACTCTTATTGGTCTTGATCCTCCTGTTAGCAGCAGTCGTCGTGTTAGCCGCTTTATATAATGCCGTGCCATCAGCTGAATCAACTCCGTAATAGGCAGGAAGCCAGAATTCAAAAACGGATTTCCCCTGCGCATATCGTTTGGTTCCAGCAATAAATTCCGGTACCGCTCCGGGCATTTCGGTGATCTTATTGTTAAGGGTCGATATATTGACCGTCATATTCCAGGTAAATAACTTGCTTCTCATAATATCGCCGCTTATGTGCAGTTCCACGCCCGAGTTTTTCACAGAAGCAGTGTTTTGAATCACCGTCAAAACACCACTGGACAATGGCTGAGGAATTGCAAATATTAGATCCGAAGAAGATCTTCGGAAATAATCAACAGATCCATTTACCCTATTTCTCAGTACGGTGAAATCTAACCCGATGTTTAATTGGTTATTTTTTTCCCACTTCAAAGCTGGGTTGTTTAGGGTCTGGGTCTGGCTCTGTGCAATTCCTGGCTCGTTGGCATTATTAGCAAAATCGTACAACCCCTGGTAGGCATAGAAGCCAAAACTGGTAGGCAATCCGGTGCCGTCAGACACACCAGTTACTCCGTAAGAGGCTCGCAGTTTCAGCAGATTGATCCATCCAATATTGCTTAGCAAAGCTTCGTTTGATAAATTCCATCCCGCACTAAGAGACCAGAAGGTACCCCATCTCGTATCTGGTGAAAAAATTGAACTTCCATCCCTGCGGAGACTTGCCGAAGCAGAATATCTTTCATCGAATTCGTAATTGAGTTTTGAAAAATAACTTTCAATCTTATACCTGTTAACAAAAGATGTGCTGGAATTCAGCGTGCTAAAATTGCCAAGCTCCGCACTTCCGGAAACTGTCTGCCCCTGCCTGAAGCCATTTATGTTCGTGTTCTTCTGGTTAAAGCTTTCATGTCCGATGAATCCCTCGAATCTGTGGACATCAATCGTGTTTTCATAGCTCAATAATTGGCTTGCAACAAAAGCGGAACTTGACGCATTTAATTTCCTGCTCTGACCCAGAGGTGCTCCATCACCTACCATGGGATTATCATATGAAGTGTAATCCTGGATTTGGTAATCAGCGGAAAGATTGTTCGTAAACCCGAAATTTTTTAGGAATGTGATCTCCTGGTAAGTCCTTGCACTGATGGATGTATTAAAAATCGATTCTTCATCCAATGTTGTTTCTGCAAGGGCATGTCTTCCTGCGAAAGCACCTAGCGTTCTGTTTGGCACTCCCTGGGCACCTCCCATGTTTCCCAGGTCGTAGAATTTCTGGCCAGTTGCTGGATCGAGCAAATATTCTCCGGTGGTCATATTGTGCGCATACACGGGATAGATAGGACCAATATTTCTTGTGAAGTAAAAAGGATTAGCCTGGCTTGTGCTTCCGGTATCCTGCGCAAGATTTGATTCGGAGTAATTGGCAGAAACATTCAACCCAGTTTTAAGCCATTCCGCAGGCTGTGCATTTACATGTACCCGTGCGGTATATCTTTTAAAGTCTGAGTTAAGGATGTAGCCGTTCTCTTTTACATAGCCCAGAGAAAAAAGATAGTCCGAAGTCTCGCCGCCTCCATTGAAATTGACAAAATAATCACTGCGTGCTCCCTTTCTGAAAAGTTCTTTTGTCCAGTCAAGATCATCCGCGTAAATGAGCTGCGCTGCCGGATTTAGCTTGCCATCGGTTCCTACGATAGCATTATTCGCAACATTGTAAGGGTTGTATGATAATAAAGACTGGATACCCGGTCTTGTTGTTAAGCCAGATGCAACTCTGTTTGCAGAGTCTGCGGAGATGCCAGTTCCGCTCGCCGGATACAACAAAGAATTGCGATACGCTTCCCACATGACTGGGTAATATTGAGATGCATCTAGCCTGTCATATTCGGGGAGGCCACGATCCGTAAATCCCTGCATGACTCTTACCGAAAACCCGTTTCTGCCTCTGCGTCCTTTTTTAGTTGTTATCATAACCACTCCGTTGCCGGCCCTCGAGCCGTACAACGCAGTTGCCGCGGCATCTTTCAATACCGTAATGCTTTCAACATCCAACGGGTTGATGTTAGAGCTACTGCCAACGTACGGTATGCCATCAACTACCAGCAACGGTTCGGCGGCAGCGTTCATGGTCCCAAATCCTCTAACCCGCATGTTCAGGCCAGCACCTGGCTGACCGCTTACGCTGGTGGCCAACACACCGGGGATCTGTCCTTCAATAACAGTAGTCACATTCGTAAGTGGCCGATCACTTATTTTCTCTGCATTCAGCTGACCAACAGAAGCTGTTAGAGCTCTCTTTCTTACGCTGCCATACGGAACAATAACCTGGTCAGCTATAATTTCACTCTCTTCAAATACAACCTCGGCAGTATCCAATAGCAATGAAGCGGTTTCTAACGTTATCTCCGCTGTATCTAACACGAGTGATGCAACAGGTGGAATTGGTTTCGTTGTATCCCTTCCAGACGCGGGGACCGTTGACACAGGCTTATTTGTCTTCTGTGTGTTTGATTGCAAGGCCGGCGACGATGTAACAATTCCCGCACTTCCAGATCCTGACGATGGTTGTGATGTCACAGGCTTAGGTATATTCGATTTGACAACAGGTGCATTTGTCACTGGCTTAGAAGTAACCGGCGTGCCTGAGCTCAAGACAGGTTGCCCGGTTGCGGGTTTAACTGTATCAGTTTTCGTTGTAGGCGATGATGACGTTTGCGGTGTAACAGCGGTTACAATAGGTCGAGGCGATACAAGCCTGGTTGTATTTTGTGTATCTGTTTTTAATGTTGGTTGCGATGTTGTCGGTTTTGGTGTAACAGCCGTTACAGTAGATTGAGACGATACCGGCTTGATTTTATTTTGTGTATCTGCTTTTAAAGTTGGTTGCGATGTTGTCGGTTTCGTTGTAACCGGTACGGTAGGTTGAGGTGATACAGGCCGGGCTGTACCTTGTGTATCTGTTTTTATTGTTGGTTGCGATGTTGTCGCTTTCGGTGTAATAGCAGATACAGTAGGTTGAGGCGATACAGCGTTAGTTTTACTTTGTGTATCTGCTTTTGCAGTTGGTTGCGATGTGGTTGGTTTCGTCGTAACTGTGGCTACAGTAGGTTGAGGCGATACAGGCCTGGTTGTACTTTGTATATCTGTTTTTAATGTTGGTTGCGATGTTGTCGGTTTCGGTGTAATAGCAGTTACCGTAGGTTGTGGCGATACAAGCCTGGTTGTATTTTGTGTATCTGTTTTTAATGTTGGTTGTGATGTTGTCCTTTTCAGTGTATCAGAACTTGTTGCGGGTGCACGGACAGTTGTTTTAGCAGTATCGGTTTTTATTGCAGGTGTATTTACAACCGCTCCGGGAACCTTTTTTATTGAGACATTCAGGTTTCTTGTATCCGGATCGATATAAACTTCCTCATTAATAAATCCTACAGAGGAAATCACCATCGTCCCGGTATTTCGCGTGAACATAAACGAATAGCTGCCATCAGGTTTTGTTGTCGTGCGGGTATTACTTCCCTTGATCGTAATTAAGGCATTTCCAACGGGAGAACCATCCTCACTCGTTACCTTACCCGAGATTGTGCGTGGTTGCGCAAACAGGGCCATACTACAGGTAAGCACAACCATCAAAGCGAACAACATTCTAATTATGTACGTTAGGTTGAATACTACAAAATTTCCAGGGACTGCCAGAGCTTGTTTCATCGTTATTTGTGTTTCAAAGATTCTTTAAAGAGTCTTCCTGCTTTAGGAGCCGAAGTTATTTGATAACAGTATTCAAGGGGTAATGATGAAAAAATAATTTGCGCGAATTATTTCCATGGGTTAGGAATGTAACCTGACGGCTTCTTCGATCTTATGATAATGCATAACTCGAATGACTTTGGTTTTTCAGCCGCACGGCTGAGCTTGGATACTGTGATATCGTAGCTCAAACCAAATTGCAGATTCTGATACTTTAATCCTACATAAGGAGTAATAGCATTCTTCCACCAATACCATAATCCTAAGTTCAATGTTACAGCCTCGGGATCGCCGCTTAGGGAATATCCAACACTACCGCCAATCGAAATATACTCTGCTGTTGACTGCCGCTGATAAATGGCATTTGCATTCAGAACCACCTGCTCATTAAGGTATGTATCAAAATTTGCATGCCCGACATAACGTGGAGCAAGGTTCTGATTGGGATCATCCAACGAAGATTGCTTTGGCCTGTTAAGGTGAAATGCTGCAACACCGAGATCAAGGTTCGAATTATCAGTAGTCACGCTGTAGAGAACCCCAACCGACGTGGAGAGATAGGGTTTCATATCTGCCAAAGCGATCTCTGCTGTTGGAAGATTTGTATCAAACCCATACCCTGTAAACTGTTCACCAAAGTCGAGCTTGCTGAAATCTACGCGTTTACTGCCGAAAATTCCTCCAATGCCGATACCGAGCCGTTGTGTAGCATTTTCCTCTGCCAAAGTAATATTGTATGAAACATCTAGAGACGCATAAGTGCTTTTTAGCGCACCGTCCATCGCTTTGTCATACATTAACATTCCGCCTGCGCCGAATATGTTCCCATCGGGAAGCCTTTTTTCAAGGACGCGCGTATCAAATGAAACGGTTCCTGTAGTATAGGGACTTGCTGGTCCTACCCATTGATCGCGGAGGTTTGATATGAACCTCCATTTGCCGTCTATGTTTGCAGTCAATGCCGGATTGACATTCAGGGGAGAGGAAAAAAACTGCGAGAAACTCGGATCCTGTCCCCGTGCAATTATTACTACACACTGGGATAGCAACAATGCAATAATCGTTTGTACTCTCTTCATGATCTTTACGTTTTATCGCAACAATGCAGAATTACCTGCTTTTTTAATGACAGTTCCATCGATGCCGATCGCTTCCACAGTCCATGAATATGAATCTATCACCTGTGGCTTTCCATTAAGCATACCGTTCCATCCCTTCATCAATTCTTTAGTTTCAAACATCAGCTGTCCCCACCGGTTGAAAACCCGGAAGTACTTCAATTCCCTAATCTTCGCCGGGAACGGAACCAACATATCGTTCCTGCCATCGCCATTAGGTGTAAATGCTTTAGGAACAAAAATATCAGGAGCCTGGTTGCCGGTATACTCATCAATTACTTTTACAAGAATCGTATCTACGGTGAGACAGCCGGTACTCGACCTCAATAAAATGGTATACTCTGTTGTCTTGTCATAATTGAATACGGGATTTGGTATAGAGTATTGATCTAATCCGACGACCGGGACCCACGCGTAGGTATAACTGCTACCAAGGCTTCTGGCCTGCAGTTGCTTTGGCTTGTTCGGCTGGGCATACTCTGTTGAATAACGTTTCCCTTTCTCTGCTGCTATTACTTTTACAGTAAGTGCATTATTAAGATTCGTGTTCGTGCATTGTGGGTTCGATACACTTGTGATTCTGTATGTAGTTGTTGCAGCAGGTGAAACAAGTAGCTGGTAGGGAGACACGGTAATTGAGTCAATGACATGAGTTGCGGCACCGTCTGAGTATTCAACTTTCCACGGACCTGTACCTGTAAGGGTCAGATTCAATTTGATTGTTGTTCCTTCACAGATGGTTTGGTTACCGCTGAGGAACCCCGTAACAAGCGGATTCACTTTCAGATTCAGAGTCGCTATCGAATCGCAACCCGATTGAGTTTTTAGTGTTTTCGAATACGAACCAGGCAAATCATATCGCACCCCGTTCCACGTATATGGTAACTGGGTGCTACAGACAGTCACATCCGTAACGCTCGTAATGGTAGAATTAACAGTCAGAATAAGCGTGGCTACAGAATCGCATCCTTTAGCATTTTGAAGTGTTGTTGTATACGTTCCTGCTGCATTGTATGATCTTCCATTCCATGTATATGGCAACAATGAAGGACACAGAGCGACATTGGTTGTTGAAGTGAGGAAACTGTTAACAACAAGCTTTAGTGTTGCAATTGAATCACAGGCAAGGCTACTTAACAGCGTAACGTCATAAGTTCCTGCTGCCGTAAAAGTTTGTCCGTTCCATGAATAAGGCAACTGATTTGTGCAAATAGTGATATTGGTTGTAGATTTTAAGACGGGCTTCACCGTTATATCCATTGTTATCGGAGCAGCACACGGGCCAACTTTAGACGGTATAAATGTGTAAGTTTTCGTACCGGCGCTGTCGGTATTGATTGTTGCTGGACTCCAGGTGCCGTTGATGCCATTGTCGGATGTTTTCGGGAACTGTGGTGGCGTTGACTTCTGGCATAACGGTCCGATCTGGATAAAGGTTGGTTGCATGGACGTAGTTACCAATACATCCATCGTCGTTTTAGTTCCACACTGATTTGCAGTTGGAGTAAATGTATAATTCGATGTACCGACAACTGAGGTATTGATAGTGGAAGGCATCCAACTTCCAACGATGCCATTAGTTGATGTGGTTGGAAGTATCGGGTCTGGTGAATTCTGACAAAGAGGACCAATCGGATTAAAGGTTGGTGTTACCTGGTTAGTGATCAATATACTCATGGTTGCTGTGGTTCCACACTGGCCAGGGGCGGGACTAAATGTATAGATGGTTGTTCCGATGATATCTGTACGAATCGTGTCCGGACTCCACGTTCCAGTGAAGCCATCAACAGAAGTTTTTGGCAACGCAGGAGGATTAGAGTTCTGGCACAGACGACCGATCGGCGTAAAGGTTGGCACAATTTGCGACGTGATTTCAATATCCATCGTCGCTACAGTTCCGCACTGTCCACTGTTAGGAGTGAATGTATAAGTTGTTGTTCCGATCAACGCAGTACTGATTGTTGTGGGACTCCATGTGCCTGTGATGCCTTCGATAGAAGTTCCTGGCAATGCCGATGCAGTAGAGCCCTGGCAGAATGGTCCGATCGGCGCAAAGCTCACCGCAATGTCCGGGTTAATCGTAACATTTATAATCGCTGTTGATGCGCACTGGCCCGCATTCGGCGTAAACGTATATATAGTCGTTCCCACGTTCGACGTGTTGATCGCTGCGGGATTCCATGTTCCAGAAATGCCATCTGTCGACTTCGATGGAAGCGCAGGCACTACACCGTTTTGGCAGAAAGGACCCATAGGATTCACAATTGGTTTCACTACAGGAACAATTGTAACGATCATGGTTACGATTCTTCCACACTGTCCGGCATTTGGCGTAAACGTGTAACTGGTCGTTCCCACTGCTGATGTATTGATCGTTGCCGGACTCCATGTACCTGTCATACCATTCGTTGACACCGCAGGAAGCGAAGGGGCTGCACTGTTCTGACATAGTGGTCCGATTTGATTAAGCGTTGGTGTTACCTGCGATGTAACGGTAATGCTTAGGGTTGCGGTGGAGGCGCATTGTCCGGCAGATGGCGTAAAGGTATACGTCGTAGTTGCCGGAGTGCTGGTGCTGATAGTCGCGGGGCTCCATGTACCCGTAATACCGTTAGTGGAGGTGATCGGCAAAGTCGGTGGAGCAGAGTTTTGGCAAAGAGCTCCAATCGCGTTGAACGTCGGGACCACCGGCGGATTTATCGTGATATTCAATGTTGCCGTTGTGGCGCACTGACCCGAACCTTGACTAAACGTGTAAGTCGATGTTCCGACCGTTGATGTGTTGATAGTAGCCGGACTCCAGGTTCCGCTGATACCGTTGAGAGATGTGGTTGGTAATGCCGGAGGAGTTGAGTTCTGGCACAATGGTCCAATCAGATTGAAGGTTGGCCCTATCTGCGAGGTAACTACTACCGTCATTGTTGCTGAAGTTCCACATTGTCCTGTACCGGGAGTGAAAGTATGCGTTGTAGTTCCTACAACGGAAGTGTTAATCGTTGCGGGGCTCCATGTTCCGGTTACCCCATTCGTCGATGTTGCCGGAAGTGTTGGTGCAGGGCTGTTCTGACAAAGTGGAGGAATCTGGGTAAATATCGGCGTTACCTGGTTGGTGATAGTCACAGCTAGCGTTGCCGTAGCGCCGCATTGGCCTGCCGCGGGAGTAAACGTATAATTCGTTGTTCCGACTACGGCGGTGTTGATGGTTGCCGGATTCCAGGTACCCGTTAGCCCATTTGTTGATGTCGCCGGCAATGAAGGCGGTGGACTGTTCTGACAAAGTGAGCCGGCTGGGTTAAAGGTGGGTGTAACCTGCGATGTGATGACCACAGTCATCGTAGTTGGCGTGCCGCACTGGCTGGAGGCCGGTGTGAAAGTGTATGTTGATGTTCCGGCAACTGCTGTATTGATTGTAGTCGGATTCCATGTCCCTGTTACGCCATTTGTCGATGTCGTCGGCAATGCAGGCGCAGTACTGTTCTGACACAATGGTCCTATCTGTG
>DAINQQ010000070.1:0-24833 GCA_036742645.1 Flavitalea sp. | reverse complement strand
ACGTTCGGCCTTGCCCTGTGCCAACTCTCTTTTATCTTTGCGGTCATGAACATACTGATGGTTTGTCTGGGAAATATTTGCCGGAGTCCGTTAGCCGAAGGAATTTTACGACACAAAGCACAGAAGGCAGGATTAAAGTGGACAGTTGAAAGTGCCGGAACAAATGGTTATCATGTCGGCCAGGCGCCACATCGCTTATCACAAAAAGTTGCATCTCTCAATGGAGTAGATATCTGCAACCAGCGAGCGCGAAGATTCAGCCCTGATGATTTTGACAAATACGATAAAATCTATGCTATGGCTGAAGATGTAATTGACGACATGAAACAGATAGCTAAAAACAGGTATGATCCAACGAAAGTGGAGCTCCTGATGAATGAGTTGTATCCCGGAAAAAATATGGAGGTACCCGATCCCTGGTACGGTCCCGAACCGGGATACCACGATGTTTACAAAATGATCGACGCGGCATGCGAAAACATAATTAGCAAATTTGAAAATTTGAAGATTTGAGGATTTGAAGATTAAAAGGCACACCCCTCGGCACATCTCGATGTTGCCATTGGCTAACCGGCTAATCATCATATCGTCTCACCGGCGAGTTGCCACTCTCAGCTGCGTGTTCAATTTTCAATTGCAATTCCATTTTCAAATTTTTCAAATCCTCAAATTTTCAAGTTTTTTATGAAACCTAGTTTACCGCAAGGAACCAGAGATTTTGGACCGGAAATAGTTCGCAAGAGACAGTATATATTCAACACCATTCGTCATGTGTTTGAACTCTACGGATTTCAGCCATTGGAAACACCGGCCATTGAAAATCTCGAAACTCTGATGGGGAAATATGGAGAGGAAGGCGATAAACTCATTTTTAAGATCTTAAATAACGGATTAGACAACCCATCAAAGCATGAACAGATAAACCAGGAGTTTCAAAAAATATTATCAGGAAAAAATTCAACGAGTATCACTGAAAGAGCCTTAAAGTACGATCTCACTATACCGTTTGCACGATTTGTCGCCATGAATCATGCACAGCTTAGCTTTCCATTCAAGCGTTACCAGATTCAGCCGGTATGGCGTGCGGATCGCCCGCAAAAGGGAAGATACCGCGAATTTTACCAATGTGATGCCGACGTGGTAGGGAGCTATTCCCTATTGAATGAGATTGAACTCGCGTATATCTACAATGAAATATTTACGAGGTTACAAATTCCCGGCTTTGGCCTGCAGATCAACAGCAGAAAAATTTTGACTGCCCTTGCACAATTATGCGGAGGGATACAAAACATGATGAACATTACGATCGCAATCGATAAATTAGATAAAATTGGGATCGACAAGGTCAAAAATGAACTAGATCAAAGAGGACTGAACGGAAGTCAAATTGATACCATTGAGAAATATCTGTTGATCGATGGAACAAACCAGCAAAAATTAGATCAGATTCAAAGCCTCATCGGACACCTGGAGCCGGGCAGAAACGGAATTAATGAACTGAAATATATCATCGATAATACATCTTCCTCGAATCATTCCGGGCAACAGGTAACCGTACCACTTACGATAGACTTCACACTGGCTCGCGGCCTGAATTATTATACAGGAATTATTTTCGAAGCAAAGGCACCACCAACAGTTAAGATCGGCAGCATAGGCGGAGGTGGACGATACGATGATCTCACAGGCCTGTTTGGCGTTCCGGATATCCCGGGCGTAGGCATCTCTTTTGGTGTAGACAGGATCTACGATGTAATGGAAGAGTTAAATGTCTTTCCGGAGGAAGTCCAGACAAGCACCGAGGTTTTATTCTTCAATCTTGGCGAAGCAGAGGGCAAACGGGCTTTTCACCTGGTACAGGAACTGCGCCAGGCAAATATCCGTTGCGAGATTTACCATGAAACAGTAAAATTCGAAAAGCAATTTAAATATGCGGAAAGAAAAAAGATACCGTTGATCGTTATAATTGGCAGTCAGGAATTAGAAAAAAATTCTTCCATTGTAAAAGATCTCAAAACAGGGACACAATATTTGACTGAGCAGGTCAGGATTATTGACCAGGTAAAAGAACTTCTATATAGTTCAACAAAACCGCCAGAGGATTATCCGGTACATTAAAAGAGTTTCGTCTAATTCTTTTTGCCATTTGTAAAACCTGTCTAACGCGGCCAGGTTTTCAACCAGCTCATTATTTGCCTTTTACAACCTCCTACCGACTATTTCGTACCAGTAGTGTGTTTCCGCTACCTCATTCAGGAAATTGTTCGTTTATTTGCCCTCATTAAACATAACCTCTAATGAAAAAAGTTTCTTTCTCTATTTGGCTACTTGTGATATATGCTTTGTTTATTATTTCCTGTAAACAGACAAATAAAACAGGAGCGATGATCCCGAATGACGCGGGCATGGTCTTACACCTGAATGCCAATTCTCTGAATTCAAAATTGAGCTGGGAAGAAATAAAACAAACCAACTGGTTTAAGGAAATGTATGCCGAGGCACCGGACTCATTAGCCAAAAAAATAATGGAAGATCCTGCGAATTCCGGAATGGATATCAAATCGGATTTCGTTTTCTTCCTGAAGAACCAGGGGAATATTGGTTACATGGTTTTCGAAGGATCTGTGAAAGACGTTGCTGCTTTTGAAGCCTTCAATAAAAAGATGTCTAACAATGCGACAGCCGTAAAGAACGGTGAGTTTAATAATATCCAACTACCGGAGGGTGCAGTGGTTACCTGGAACAAAGAACACTTTGCGTATGTCATTAATGCACCGAATATGAATATGGGCCGCAGTTTTTCGATGGAAGGAGGCAACTCAACACAACCTGCAACATTGAGTACGGATACGCTGATGAAGATCGGTCAGTCATTGTTCAATCTTGAAAGCAGTAACAGCCTGGGTGGAAATGAAAAGTTCGGCGATATGATAAAAGAACAAGGAGACTTGCATATGTGGTTGAATTCTGAGTATCTCTCGGGTGGAATCGGCGCGGGAGCGTTGTCGATGATGAAAGTAAATACACTCGTCCAGGGAAATGTGTCTGCTACGACCATCAATTTTGACAATGGAAAAATAACAATGAGGTCGAAAGGATATTACAATAAAGAACTGTCCAGGCTTTTCGATAAATATCCAGCAAAGGAAATCAGCGCAGATCTGGTAAACAGAATTCCTTCGAAAAACGTTTATGCAGCCTTTGCAATGAACTATCCGCCTGAAGGACTAAAAGAGTTTATGAAAGTGATCGGTGTGGACGGTATGGTAAACGGATTTCTTGGGCAGGCCAATTATAGTATCGATGAATTCATTAAGGCGAATAAAGGCGATATGATCATTGCGGTCAGTGATTTTGCAGTCGAGAAACGAATGGATACGATTAACATGCCTGGCAACGAATCGATGCCCTATGAGCGATCCGGCCCTGACGCGAAGGTATTGTTTGCTACTTCAATTAACGACCGCGCAGCATTTGACAAACTGATCGGCGCTTTCAAAGCACAAGGAGCAGACGATTTCTCAAAGTCAATTCCAGAGATCAATTACAAACTCGATAATAATTGGTTTGCCATCAGCAACTCTACTGATTATGTTAACAAGTTTTTATCTGGTGGAAATAACAATCATGCGTTCGCAAGCAAAATCAGTGGTCATCCATTCGGAGGATATGTGGACATCCAGAAAATTATGAGATCAACACAAGGAACTGCAAAAGATAGTTCTGCTATCATAGCTTATAATGCTTCGCTGCAGATGTGGCAGGACCTCGTGATCACAGGAGGCGAGTACAAAAACGGTGCGTTATCCGGTGAAATTGAACTGAACCTGGTAAACAAAAACACCAATAGCCTTAAACAACTGAGTGCATATTTTGATCAGCTTTCAAGAATTATGAAAGCAAAAAAATACCGGTACGAAAATTATCCTGCGGACAGTAGTCTTGCTCCGGTCGAAGCGCCACCCACAGAAAATTAAAAACGTTCGAAATCGCTATAGCCACAGTTTATCATTTGAGCTATGGCTTTTTTCAAACCATGCATGAATGGAACTAAGCCTACAGGCAATTCTTCCTGTTTATTTTGATTCAAAAAGAGCGGACGTGTCTGAAGTATGGGGCAAATCTTTGAACTTCCAAAAAGGAGAGTATATAAAAATAGTTGCTCCATCCGGAAGCGGAAAAACTTCATTGATGCATTTCCTGTACGGCATGCGCAATGAATATAATGGGGATATCAGTTACAATAAAAAGAATATAAAGAATTTCGACATCGAAGATTTTGCCCGCTACCGCAAGGATCATCTTAGTATCGTTTTCCAGGATCTCAAATTATTTCCCGAACAAACAGTGTGGGAGAATATTGAATTGAAAAGGCAACTCAATCCATTTCATCCGGCGGAAAGGATTTCTGAGATGGCGGAACAACTTGGTATAGCCGATAAGTTGCAGTCGAAAAGCCGGATATGTTCCTATGGCGAGCAACAACGCATCGCTATTATCCGTGCCTTAATGCAGCCTTTTGACTTCTTATTGCTTGATGAACCATTCAGTCATCTTGATAACCAGAATTCACAGCTTGCTATGCAACTGATGCTGGAAGAAAGCAAAAAAAGGAATGCCGCAATCATATTTGCCGATCTTGAACGTATCGATTATTTCCCATATCAAAAATTATTTCATCTCTAACATGTAACCGTGCCGCTAAGTTTCAAACATATCAAACCTCTCCTGCAAACAGGTACCAACAAAGCCTCACGCTGGTTATCATATATCGGTTTAGGTATCGGAGTTCTCTTATTGCTTTGCTCGATACAGATGTATATCAATATTCAGCAACTTTTGAAAGAAAATATTGTAGGTAAAGAAGGCTTTGATTTCATTTCCATTACTAAAACAATCACAAATGAAACGATGGGACAAACAGAAAAAAATTTGTTCCACAAAAATGAGATCGAGGAGGTAAAATCGAAACCCTTTGTTGAAGATGTTTCTCCTCTCCTGGCGAACCAGTTCAGAGTACAATTGAGCGCGGGGGCAATTATTCCATTCAGTACAGATTTGTTTATCGAAACACTGGACGATTCTTTTATCGACAGAATTCCTGCCAGTTTCACATGGAAGGAAGGCCAAATCGATATTCCCCTTATATTTTCTTCTGATTTTCTGGAAATCTATAATGTATTTGCCCCAGGCCAGGGACTTCCTCAAGTATCACCTGAAACAGTTTCCGGAATACCCATTCTTATAACCTGTGAAGGAAATGGACTGAAACAAACATTTAGAGCAAGGGTTGTTGCATTGAGTGACCGCATCAATTCGGTATTGGCACCTAAGACATTTTTAGATTGGGCCAATAGGACATTTGGCAACAATAATAATATCAGTGCAAGTCGTTTATACATTAAAACGAAGGATGCAAACAGCACGGAGTTATTAAATTTTCTGGACCAGAAAGACTATAAGGTTAATAAAGACAAGACAAAATTCGGGAGAGTAAAACAGGTGCTACAGGGAATTTTTAGTGCTCTCGGCATATTTGGATTGCTGGTAGTGGTACTGGCATTGATGCTATTTTCCTTCTACTTGCAATTGGTAATTGCAAGGAGTAAAGACAATCTCCAATTATTGATTACACTCGGATACTCACCGACCTGGTTAAGCAAAAATGTGTCCCGGCAATTTGTTCCGATATACATAGGCATCGTACTCGTTTCACTAATCATCACATCTATTGTTCAATACCTCTTTCACCGCTTCGCGATGTATCAACGTCCTGAGTTATCATCCTTCGTGCATTGGAGTATCATAGCACTAGCTGTCGCTCTCGTAGCGTTGTCGTTAGTGACAAACTATCGCCTGATCCGTAAGCTTCTTTATAAAATGTTTTAAATCTTTGTCTTGAAAAGCTTGTTTGCCTTACTACTCATCGGAAATCTTTTAATTCCATTTGTTTCGCCCGGGCAGAATAGAATATATGAACCAACCAGGGGCTCCGGGGAGAGAAATGCGCAGATGGATTTGTTAAGAAATGAGTTCACATCAAAATTTAATGGACAAAAATTGATTTTTGAAGCCATCGGTGATTTTTATAGATCGAATGGTGACTGGGCATTCATTTACGTTTTTGTGTATCAGTCGGGAGCTAAGCCGGTTGATTTCAATAATTCGAAATACAAAAAAGATTATGAGGCGGGAATGATGGACAATAATGGAATATTTGCATTGTTCAAAAAGACCAATGGCAAATGGTCATTGATTACTCATGCTGATTTTCCAACGGGTGTTCCGACCGGTTGTTGGTGGAAACAGTACAAAGCACCTAAAATCATTTTTGGCTCCGCCGCGGAGGAGCCGAAAAATTGTCTGTAAGAAAACTTTGGCAAGAATGAGTTCGTGGTCATTCGTGTATTCGCAAAAACAATCACTTGAAAATTTGACGGAAATGATGCTCCATGTGCGCTACGTAATCGGCGATAATCCAGCCTAATGTTTTGACTTCTTTGTTCTCATATTGAGGATCTACTTTGAAATCAAGTTTCTCTTCAGGAATATTTTGTACAACATAGACGATCTGCCTGTTCAGTGATTGCCAGAGTTGAAGCAGATGTTCGACAGGAAGGTCCTGGTAATTATTCACTGCTATCAATAGGTCTTGTTTATAAGATATGATGCTGTAAGGCTGCGGTTCGAATTGTATTTCCGTAAATCGTTTTAGATTGTTGATTGCGGAATCAATAAGGTGGCCTAGAATTTCCTGCTTTGACCATTTGCCCGCTGCTGGTCTTTCAAGGAGCTCGTGTTTGCTCAACTGTTGAAATTTTTCAGGCAAATCATCAATATGATTCTCGAGGCGTTGCATTGATTTCGGGATATCAATGTCTCCCTGATTATAACCTGCTGCAGGAACCATAGCTATATTTTATTTTGTGTTATTTCTATCGACTGGGATGTAACTAACTATTGTGAAAGGTTTTCATATATCACTGCGGCTCCCTGTCCAACGCCGACGCACATGGTTGCTAAACCAAACCTTGAATTTCTTCTTTTCATTTCGTGCAGCAAGGTCGTTGAAATTCTTGCACCGCTGCATCCTAAAGGATGGCCGATGGCGATTGAACCTCCATTTACATTCACCTTTTCAATGTCAAGTTCGAGGTCGCGTATGCAGGCAATAGATTGGGCTGCAAACGCTTCATTCAACTCTACCAGGTCAATATCCTCAATAGTTAAACCGGCTCGCTGCAATGCTTTTTGTGTTGCAGGCACTGGGCCGATGCCCATAATAGCAGCATCAACGCCCGCAACGGCCATTGACACAATTCTTGCGATTGGCTTCAACGCAAAATTTTTCACAGCATCTTCATTGGCTAGTAACAAAGCGGCGGCTCCATCATTGATCCCGGACGAATTTCCTGCGGTTACCGTCCCATCCTTTGCAAATGATGGTTTTAATGATGCTAGTTTTTCCAGGGATGTTTGCCGGGGATGTTCGTCCGTACTAAAATAAATTTTCTCATCCTTACCTCCGAATATTTCAACGCCCGATATTTCTGCGTTCCATTTTCCTTTTTCCAGGGCCGCAAAATATTTTTTCTGCGATGCAAGTGCAAACTCGTCCTGCGACTCACGAGAGATACTCCATTGCCTCGCTATGTTCTCCGCAGTTTCACCCATTGAATAAGGATAGTACATCGCGGACAATTTTTTATTGACAAATCTCCATCCGATGGTTGAATCATGTATCTCAGTGCTTCGCTGATAAGCCAAACTGGGCTTCGCCATCACGAAGGGTGCCCGCGTCATGCTCTCTACACCACCTGCTATAATTACATCTCCATCACCACACATGAGCGACCGGGATGCATCCATAATTGCTTGTAAACCCGAGGCACAAAGTCTGTTCACCGTGTTACCTGCAACTGATACCGGTAAACCAGCAAGTAAAGCAGCCATCCTGGCCACATTTCTATTATCCTCGCCTGCCTGATTAGCATCGCCAGCTATCACATCTTCGATGTAATTTCTATCTATGGAAGGATTCCGCTCTAGTAATGCTTTTATCACATGAGCGAGCAGGTCATCAGGCCGGATGGTGCTTAATGCGCCTCCGTATTTACCTATCGGAGTGCGGACCGCATCTATTATATAAGCTGTTTTCATAAATAAGGATGCGAAGATCATCTAAAAAAGATAAAGTTAAAAGATCAAGGTTATGAATACCAGGGCTCATGCCTGAATGCTAAAAGTTAAAAGAGCTGGTGAGCACCTGGGCAAAGTCACCGGTCGTATTTATTGGCCACGCCATTGCCGTATCTTTGCGACCTCATGGAAATTGTTAAAAGGAACATAAGGAATTTGAGTCTGAACGAGCTCGAGGAATACTTTAACACCCTTAATGAAAAAGGATTCAGAGCCAAACAAGTCTACGACTGGCTTTGGCAAAAACAGGCACATTCATTTAAAGCAATGACGAATCTGAGCAAGGAACTTCGATCAAAACTCACGGAGCATTTCGATCTTCCAGCTCTTAAGATAGATGCCACTCAATATAGCGCCGATGGGACCGTGAAGAGCAGGTTTAAAACCCATGACGGACATTTGGTTGAAGGAGTGCTGATTCCAACAGAATCACGTAATACAGCTTGTGTATCCTCGCAGATTGGGTGCAGCCTCAGTTGCAGGTTTTGCGCAACTGGATACATGGATCGCAAGCGAAACCTCGATTTTGACGAAATCTATGATGAAGTTGTTTTGATCAACCAGCAGAGTGAGAAAGTCTATAATAAAAAACTTTCGAACATTGTTTTCATGGGAATGGGTGAGCCACTACTCAATTATAAAAATGTGTTGAGGGCAATAGAAAAAATCTCTTCTCCTGATGGTCTTGGTATGAGTCCAAAACGAATAACTGTTTCCACTGCCGGCGTTGCAAAACTGATCAGGCAATTAGGAGACGATAAGGTAAGATTTAAACTGGCACTTTCTCTTCATGCCGCGAATGACAAAAAGAGAAATGAAATAATGCCGATCAATGAAAGCAATAACTTAAAATCATTGATAGATGCTTTGAATTATTTCTACAAGCAAACAGGGAACGAGATAACATTCGAATATATCCTTTTCAAAAACTTTAACGACAGCTTGCAGGATGCAGATGAATTGATAAAAATTTATCGCCAGGTTCCGGCTGATCTTGTAAATATCATTGAATACAATCCTATCGACGCGGCGCAATTTGAAAAACCGGAAGAAGACACTGTCCTGCAGTTCATGCAATATCTTGAAAGCCATAAAGTGAATGCACGTCTCAGAAGAAGCCGTGGAAAAGATATCGATGCGGCTTGCGGTCAACTTGCAAACAAAGACTAGCTGCTTTACGCATGGCATATCTGGGCTGCCATGGCTCTCGTATAGATAGTTAGCCATACTTATGTTAACACATTCATAACCCACCAATCAACTTATTCAACCACTCAACCCGGGGGGCACAACCAGCTTAAACCTTGCCGATCATTTCATGTCTATCCTGTACAAAAATTTAAAACATGAAAAAAATAAGCGCAGGAATTGTGTTGATGATGTTCTTGGCCCTTGGAGCTTCAGCACAGGAAAAACAACAAGGCCACCACGGAAAACATAAGGCAAACTCTCATCGTGAATTTTTAACAAAAGATCTCGACCTGTCGGATGCCCAGAAGCAAAAAATGAAAGAGGTCAGAGAAAATCATCGTAAACAGATGGTGGAACTTAATAAAAATGAAAACATTACTGTCAAGGAGATGCGGGATCGAAGGGCCGCATTGGCAAAAGACCACAAGGCAGCAATCGATGGAATACTGACCCAGGAGCAAAAGAATAAGATCCAGGAACAAAGAAATAAATCCGTAGAGCAGCGCAAGGAAATGCAGGCCAAAAGAGCGGAGAAAATGAAGAAGGACCTGGCTTTGTCAGAAGCTCAGTCTGCGAAACTCAAGACAATGAACGAAAGCTATAAAAGCAAATTTGAAAGCCTGAGGAGCAACGAATCACTCGATCGTGGAGCAAAGAAGGAACAATTTGAGGCTCTGAAGCAACAACGTAAAGAAGAATTGAAGAATGTTTTAACGCAGGAGCAGATTAAAAAGTTGGATGAAATGAAAAAAGACAAGGGTGGAAGAAAGCACGCCAGATAAGTGTTGCAAACAGATGTATGAAAGGCGGATCGAATGATTCGCCTTTTTTCATGTACTTTCGCACCATTATTCATTACTGTTGTAAAACAGCAAATCTTCACATATGAGCACAAATCCATTTCAACGCTTCAAGCAAAAAGAAAGCGGGGCAAGAAAAAAGGAAAAGATCCGGCAGGAAAAGAAAAAGGCCCGTTTAGAAACCAAAGAGTATTTCGAACAAAAAAAGAAAGCTGCCAGGCACGGTTTCATTTCTGCTGATTCCCGGAATGAAACTAACCAAAGCCGCAAAGATCCGATTCCGCCAAAGCACTCCGCAAGCGAGCGTAAACATATACTTCACAAAAAAACCGACAAGGCAAAAACAAATACCGACAGGCCGGAATCTTCATTCAAAGGGGATAAAAAAACTTCCCAACTAAAAATCACCAGCAAACCTCAATCGCAGAAACAAGATTCGGGCTCTTCGATAACGAGCGCCCCTGTCAATCCATCGCACGCCGCTATGCCATTAAACAAATTCGTTGCTCATGCTGGTATTTGTTCAAGAAGAGACGCGGCAGACCTGGTAAAATCGGGAACAGTTACCGTGAATGGCAAAGCCATAACGGAGCCGGGTTACAAGGTGGCCAATACAGATGAAGTGAAAGTAAACGGCAAGAAGATCACAAGCCAAAAAAACCTCGTGTACATTTTATTAAACAAGCCAAAGGACTTTATTACTACTACTGAAGATCCACAGGGAAGAAAAACGGTGATGGATATTGTTAAAAGCGCCACCTCTGAAAGAGTGTATCCAATCGGCCGCCTGGATCGGAACACAACCGGAGTACTCTTATTAACCAACGATGGTGAACTTGCTCAAAAGCTTTCCCATCCAAGCTATCAGATTAAAAAAATCTACGAAGTAAAATTAGACAGACCCTTACACAAAAAGGACTTCGACACTATCTTAACTGGCGTGCAGCTGGAAGACGGATTTATTGCACCCGATGTACTGGCATACGCCGACTCCAAAGACAAGAGTGTTATCGGAATTGAAATTCATAGTGGCCGCAACAGGATCGTAAGGAGAATATTTGAGAAGCTAGGTTATGATGTAAGAAATCTCGACCGTGTGATGTATGCTAACCTTACGAAGAAAAATGTTGAACGCGGAAAATGGCGGTTTCTTCAGGAGAAAGAAGTACGGTTATTGAAATATCTCAACGCATCCATCAAAAAACCAAACAATCCAAGAAGGGATGGCTGAAAAAACACTAAAAGCTCCTTACCAACCACTATCATGGGAAACAATTCCTTGTCCCTTTTGTAATTCCAGAAAGTTTACAACGTATGAAAGGTTTGGGAGCGAACTTCAGTACACGTATGTACTATGCTCTCAATGTTCTTTGGTATATCAATCGCCGCGTCCGAAGTATGATCAGCATTTTATTGATGCCGCCTATGCCGAATACTACCAGTTTGCGGATAACCTGGAACTGAATGACCTCGCTGATGTCCGAGAATCATCGGTAACGATGTTTAAAAAAGAAGTAGATCATATTATTCAATATGACAAAAAACGAACGGCGGTATTGGATATTGGGAGTGGTATGGGCACTTTTTTATATGCATCAAAACCACATTATAAAACAGTCATTGGCCTCGATGTCTCGGCTCAAATGGCGGCGTTTGTAGAGAAGAAGCTTGGAGTAAAAATTTTTGTACAACAATTCGAGGACTTCGGTTTTCCGGAAAAGTTTTCGCTAATACATATGAGCCATGTACTGGAACATGTACCCGATCCAAATCAGTGGCTGCAAAAAGCAAAGCAAATGCTTGATCCGGGAGGCATCCTCGTGATTAATGTACCGAATAAATTTTCCTTTAGCTTCCGGTTGCAACACTTTTTTACGAAGCTTGGTATAAAAAAACAGTTCTCTGATTCATGGCAGGATGCGTCAAGAACACCAGATCACTTATTTGAGCCTACCATAAAAAGCATGAAGTATTTGCTGGCAAAAAATAGATATCAGGTTATTGAATATTACACGTATAGCCGACGTGATCCTGCATCGAATGCATCTATACTTTCCAGGACAATGAACAGGTGGTTGAAGATTGGTAGTAATATTACTTTTATCAGCAGGCCACAATAGCAAACCAGCTTGAACAGTATGATCAAACCCGATATCATCTTCGAAAATGATCACTGGATCGCACTGAATAAACCTCATGGCTTACTGAGCATCCCCGACCGTGAAGGAAAAGAGATTTCCTTAAAAGAAATGTTACAGGAACAATACGGACAGATTTATACTGTTCACCGGCTCGACCGCAATACAAGTGGTGTCATTGTATTTGCTAAAGACGAAGAAAACCATAAGTTTCTGTCACAGGCTTTCGAGGACCGAACAGTTCAAAAATTTTACGTCGGTTTTGTCAATGGTATTCTACCTGAAAAGAAAGGGACCATCGATCAACCGATTGCTGAGAATACAACGAAGAGAGGTGTCATGATCATTCATAAACGAGGTAAACCTTCTGTAACAGATTATGAAGTACTCGAAGAACTTGGAAAATATTCATTCCTGCGTTTCCAGATTCATACCGGCCGCACACACCAGATCCGCGTGCACATGCAGTATCTTGGTTTTCCCCTGGTTTGTGATGACATATACGGTGATCCATCACCGGTTTTGCTATCTTCTTTCAAGAAAAAATTTAAGCTTTCGAAAAACGAGTTGGAAGAACGGCCAATTATGAGTAGGCTTGCTCTTCATGCCGCAGAGCTGCGTTTTTCGGATGCTGGTGGACAGGATCACAGACTGGAGGCAGAAATGCCTAAGGATATGCGTGCATTGTTACAACAGTTGAGAAAATGGAAGGGGTGAAGATATCCTTTGCGTCGATGTCTATTTCTGTCAGATAGGTACAAAGCATCCCTTGGTCGTCGACATGTAGGGTTATCACCTGTTATCTAACATTCCCTCGTTCAGGACCAAGAGATCCCTCATGCCTCGCGATAAAAGATTGAGGGATGCTGATCAGCGTTGCAGACGATGAAGTGATTGCGACGCAACGAAGTTGATCAGGGTACAGGAGCTGGTATTTATCTATTCGCTTTTATATACTATCCCGTCCTTCATCACAAATTTTACTCTTCCCATTGCCTGGATATCCTTTGTGGGATCACCATCGACTGCAATGATGTCGGCCATCTTTCCTTTCTCGATACTGCCGACTATATCGGCGATGCCTAACAGATCTGCGGCGCTGACAGTTGCCGATTGAATAGCTTCCATGGCGGGCATGCCTGCTTCGTGCATATAGACAAACTCCAGCCAGTTTTTTCCGTGCGCATACACTCCGGCATCCGTGCCGAAGGCAATTTTCACTCCTTCTTTATATGCTCTCGCAAAAGTGCTCTGGATTTTCGGACCAATCGCCAGGGCCTTCGGCGCTACAAGTTCTGGATAATATCCGGGCTTCTTTGCAGAATCCCCGACTGACTTCCCTGCCGTAATTGTAGGAACATAATAGGTTCCATGTTCCTTCATTAATTTGATCACTTCTTCATCCATCAAAGTTCCATGTTCGATAGAATTGACGCCAGCCCGGACGGCTCTTTTCATGGCTTCTGCACCGTGGCAGTGCGCAGCAACTTTAAAACCATAATCTCTCGCCGTTTCCACAATCACTCGTATCTCCCCTTCTGTGAACTGTGGATTCTCGCCGCTTTTTGCAACACTTAGTACGCCACCTGAAGCAGTGATCTTAATGAGATCGGAACCATCTTTATATCGTTGGCGAACTGCATGGCGTGCATCAGCATCTCCGTTGATAACGCCCTGAGCAGGACCTGGATCACCCATCAGTTCTTTTCTATAACCGTTGGTAGGATCCGCATGACCACCGGTTGTGGCGATCGATTTTCCAGCAGTGATTACGCGCGGTCCTTTAATGAGTTTTTTATTGATCGCATTCCTCAATGAGATATTCACTCCGCTACCACCAAGGTCTCTTACTGTTGTAAAACCAATCATCAATGTCCGCTCCGCAAAGACGACGGATTGAAATGCATAGTCGGCGGGGTTATACGTGAAAGTTTCCATATACCGGTTTGGATTCGTTTCATGTTCAAGGTGTACATGCGAATCAATTAAGCCGGGCATCACTGTTTTATTTTTGAGATCAATTAACCTGGCTGTTCCAGCCGATGAATATCCTTTCGTGACATTAGTGATCTTATTCCCTTCCACTTCGATTGTCATCTCTTTCAATACCTGGCCTACCTTCACGTCAATAAGTTGTCCGCAATGAATGATCGTTTTTTGTGCTGATAATTTGGTTGATACAATAAAGAAAATGATGGCAAGAATTTTTTTCATGAAGCAGAAATTTTCGGGAAGATAGGATTTCTGTGGTGCAGTTTCCTTTTGAAGACAAATCATCGCTGGGCCATGAAATAAAAAAAGGCCGTAAGGCCTTTTAAAATGATTATGACGATGCTTCTAATCAATGTTTGGCTGAGGCGTGTAGCGAAGATATGGCTTCACGATCTTCACACCTTTCGAAAACTTTTTCATTGCATCCTCTGTGGATACCGCAGGAACGACAATTACATCTTCTCCAGAATTCCAGTTTGCCGGTGTTGCGACACTATAGTTTGCAGTCAGCTGTAAAGAATCGATAACCCGTAAAACTTCGTTGAAGTTTCTTCCGGTAGATGCAGGATAAGTGATGGTCAGCTTCACTTTTTTATCGGGACCTATAACAAACAGCGAACGAACGGTGAAGGTTTCTGATGCATTGGGATGTATCATTCCATATAGGTTAGCCACTTTTCGATCTTCATCAGCGATAATCGGAAAATCAACTGTACAATTTTGTGTTTCATTAATATCATTCACCCATCCAATATGTTTATCTAATGGATCAACGCTTACTGCAAGAACTTTCACATTACGTTTTGCGAATTCGTCTTTTAATAAAGCAGTTCTGCCTAACTCGGTAGTACAAACCGGCGTGAAATCGGCAGGATGAGAAAACAAAACGCCCCAGCTATTGCCGAGAAATTCATAAAAATCAATATCGCCAGCTGTTGTTTTGGCCTGGAAGTTGGGAGCTGGATCCCCTAATCGTAAACTCATATACAAAAGTTTAAAAGGTTGAAAATTAATGAGGGTCACGAAGATAATAAATCCTACTAAACGAATAGACTAATTTATTCTTAAATCATTTTCCTGTAGCCCTCGTTATAGAGGCCCTACCGAACTTGTTCTTAACCTCATCTATTGCCTTATAAAGGTCTGTTTTCCTTCCTACATCATTAAACAGGTTGGTTTGGACAGCTTCATTAGTCATTTCACTCACGCGTACACCCAATAGCCGGACTGGCTCACCCTTTCGGTGTAATTTACTAAAGAGGTCTTTGGCCTGGAATATTAGTTCATCGTCGTAACAGGTGTATGGAATAGTGGTCTGCCGGGATGTAGTTTCGAAGTTGGGATACCTGATTTTTACAGCAATACATCCTGCCATTTTATTTTCCTGCCTCAACTCAAATGCAATTTTTTCTGTTTGTTGAACCAGCTCGTTCAAAAGCATTTCGCGGTCAGCAAGGTTTTCATCGAAGGTATTCTCGGTGGAAATCGATTTCGCCTCGTGGTAAGAAACGACCTCACCGTCATGCAAGCCATGTGATTTATTCCAGAGCTCAAGGCCATATTTTCCAAAATGGCTTTCAAGAAATGAAATCGGCCTTTCGGCAAGGTCCCGGATAGTGTTAATGCCTAATTCAAGTAATGCACCATAAGTCTGCCCGCCGACTCCCGGAATTTTGTTCACCTTAAGCGGGGCAAGAAACTCCTGCTCCATGCCATGTGGCACATGCATGTAGCCATTCGGCTTGGCTTCGTTTGTGGCAATCTTCGCAATCAGTTTGTTTGATGCTAATGCAAAAGATATAGGCAGTTTGGTTTCGCTTATGATTTGGTGCCTCAGATCGATAGTCCATTGGTACGGTTGAAAGTACCTGTCCATCCCGGTGAGATCGAGGTAAAATTCATCTATCGAGGCCTTTTCGAACAGCGGCGCTTTCGAAGCGATTATCTCTGTTACCCATCTTGAAAATCTGCTGTACTCACCTCGTGTTCCGCTTACAACAGTAGCATTAGGACATAATCGCATAGCTGTTTTCATGGGCATGGCTGAATGAATTCCAAATTTTCTTGCCTCATAACTGCATGCTGCTACGACGCCGCGTTCATTATGACCACCGACAATTAATGGCTTACCTTTTAAAGACGGGTCATTGATGCATTCAACAGACACAAAAAATGCATCGAGATCAAAATGGGCAATTATTCTTTGCGCTGACACGGACATATAGGCAAGTTACTGATTGCTCCATAATTTGTTGCCGCGAATGGCACAATTCATGGCCAGATTCTTACATTTATCGGATGAACATGGAGTGGATAAAACTGAGCATATCACCAGTTAAGGACCTGATTGCTTTCCTGCATAAAAAGTCAAATACGAGCGATGTTCACAAGAAGCAATTATTCATTGAGCTGCGTGATAATCTGAATGTTTTCAGTAACGGTTTTCTTAATGAAGTATCCTACGATATTCTGATTGACCTGTTAAAGACCGATGCGATCCAGCAGGCTATCAAGGATAATTTTGCATTTAAAAAATTGAAACCGGGCAAGATTGAAGCCAGTCACATTGAAGACGATCGCAACAAAAAATACATAGGTTGGGATGCCGAAAAGCTGGTTGACAAAATTGATGAAAAGATTGTTGAACTTAAAAACATCAAAAAAATGAATAGCGGTTCTGTTCACCAGGTAAAAAATAATATACCATTAATGATGAGCAATCTCTATTTCCGAATGAGATTATTAGCCGACTTTATTCGTTCCGGATCCTGAAGATTTTGAATACTATGGAAGACTTGAAAGTGCTATATGATTTTGTTAACCGTGTACATCCATTAAAAGATGAGGAATGGAACGAATTCGCGGCAATTTGGGTACCGGTTTCTTATAAGAGGAAAGCCGTTCTTACTGCGGCGGGAGAAACTGAGCGACATCTATATTTTGTATTGGAAGGAGTTCAGAGAGCATTCTACGTAGGGAGCAACCATCCCGAAGCAACGATTGTCTTTACGTATCCATATTCTTTTTCGGGTGTAGCGGATTCATTTTTAACGCAACAAGCCTCGAAATTTTTCCTGGAAACCATCACAGCGAGTAAGATGCTTCGTACCACATATCATCAGGTACAACAGTTAATGGACAAATATCACAACTTTGAACGATGGGTGCGGCTATCAGCGTCGTATTCTTTGAAGGGCGCTTTGGAAAGACAGGTGGAACTATCATCATTCAGTGCGGAAGAAAAATTTAAGACACTGCTCACACGGAGTCCGCATGTTTTGCAAATCATTCCGCATAAGTATCTTGCCTCATATTTGGGTATCGATCCCAGCACATTTAGTAAACTGCTGGCGACGGTAAGATTATAAAAATCTTGGCCTACACCAAGATTTTATGCATATGGTAAGCATAGTTTTGTGACGAAATCAAAGAAAGATGAAAAAAATTAAAACGACTGATCTCTTAGAAACACTCAAGGCCGATAGCCGTCAAATCATACTTCAAACAAATTACCTTTTCCGGGAAGATCCGGAAACATTGCAGAAACAGCCCGAGGAAGGTAAGTGGAGCGTTGCACAGGTGATTGAACACCTTAATTCATACGGGCGATATTACCTGCCGCTGATTGAAGTATCTGTTAGCGCGCCAAAATTTCCGCCAAACGAATTCTATAAAGCCGGTTGGCTCGGAGATTATTTTACAAACACAATGAAGCCAAAAAATAATGGACAGATCACGAATAAAATGCAGGCTCCGAAGAGTCATCGTCCACCACGAGATCTTAATAACGATGTTGTACTTAAGGAATTTCTTCGGCAGGAACACCTGTTATTGGACTTGTTAGACAGAGCCGAAAAAGTCAACCTCGAAAAGAACAGGATTCCAATTTCAATCAGCCGATTTATAAAACTTCAACTGGGCGACACGTTTCGTTTTTTGATTGCACATCATCAACGGCATTTTGTACAGGTGAATAATACTTTGAAAGGTGTAAAACAAATTCAGTCCGACGCATTAAGGCTTCATGGTGTGTAACTAACTGAAAACATCGAGCAGACCTTCTGGCAAATTAACTTCGACGATTTTTTTCTTCTTGTCGACCTTGAGAAGCGTTTCTTCATGGATAGGTATCAGCGCCTCCTTTCCTTTCCAGTCGATGCGGCAAAGAAGCTGGTGCGGCTGTTCGATCACTTCGAGGATCTCCCCAATATCTTCGCCATCATGCACCATGTGAAAGCCAAGCAGTGATATAGGTGCCGACTTACCCGCATGCTTATGAAACTCCTCCTCAACAAGCCATACCTGCTTCTGGACCAGTTTGTGCGCTGACTCTTTTGTGCTAATACCCTCTATCTTCATATATAATTCATCGGCCGATTTTATCTTAATGTTCTCAACAAAATAAGGAAGCAACTCATCTTTCTTGTCTTCAATAAATATGGTTTCTATGCCTTTTAGTGCTGTTTTTTTTCCCAAATGATGCTTAAGAATCAAATCGCCCTGTACACCAAAGGTTGCGACCAGCTTTCCTATACTGCAGTAATTCATACACGAAATTTCGCTAATAAAGAAACTAATTTCCGCTAATTAAGTGGCGAATTTCTGACAATTATCATTCAACCGCTCAGCCGGAATAAACTGAGACATTCGCCTCAACTCCCCTCCCGGCATTGGTGTGCTATTCCGAAATAAAAAAACGCGAATAAATTTATTATTCGCGTTAATTCGTATCAATTAGCGTTATTAGTGTAAAACTATTCGCCGTTTTCTTTTCTTTCAGGCCTTCTAACGGGCGCACCTCTCCTGGCTCTTCTGTCATTAGAGTGAGTGTCCTGGCGTTTTTTGATGTTCAGTTCGTGCTCGGAGTGCCATTTCTGAAATTTCTCCATTGCAGTTGCTTCATCAAATAAACCAAGTTTTACTCCACGCAGCAGGTGCTTCAGATATAAGACACCTTTGAATGAAAGAATTCTGCGAACTGTATCTGTGGGTTGAGCGCCTTTGTGGAGCCAATCCAATGCCCTTTGGCGATCGAGTTGAACAGAAGCAGGAACAGTAAGTGGGTTATAAGTACCGATCTTTTGGATGAACTTGCCATCCCTCGGAGCACGGGCGTCGGCGACTACGATGAAGTAGAATGGTCTTTTTTTAGACCCGTGACGTTGTAATCTAATTTTAACTGGCATCTTAAATAGAAATTTAAATGCGTGAACAAATAGGGTTACCTTTTTGTAAGGATTGCAAAGGTAGCAATCCGACTGATTTTTCCAAATTTATAACAAAACAAATTAACTACAACAGCTTTCAGGAATCTAATTCCCACATATTTAATTTTTACCTGCGACCCATTCCCATCCGGCCACCTAATGGCATCTTATTCATTGTCTTCATCATTTCCTTCATCTGATCAAACTGCTTGATAAAAGCATTGAT
The DNA here is from genome assembly GCA_036742645.1 of Flavitalea sp. Taxonomy (GTDB): domain Bacteria; phylum Bacteroidota; class Bacteroidia; order Chitinophagales; family Chitinophagaceae; genus Flavitalea. The sequence goes on along the minus strand of DAINQQ010000070.1, from coordinate 5,080 downwards.
CTCCGTTACATCCTTCCCACACCCAACGGCAATACGCTTTTTCCGACTAACATCTATCAGGTCAGGATTGCGGCGTTCCAGTGGTGTCATTGAATTGATAATAGCCTCAATGCCCTTGAATGAATCATCACTGATATCGATATCCTTAATTGCTTTTCCGATGCCGGGTATCATTCCAAGTAGGTCCTTTATATTTCCCATTTTTTTAATCTGTTCCAGCTGTTGCTTGAAATCTTCAAAATCAAACTGATTTTTACGGATCCGCTTTTCGAGCTTACGCGCCTGCTCTTCATCGTATTGCTCCTGAGCTTTTTCAACGAGCGTTGTAATATCGCCCATCCCCAGGATACGTTGCGCCATTCTTTCGGGGTAGAATACATCCAGCGTGTCCATTTTTTCTCCGCTACTCACAAACTTTATAGGCTTCTCCACCGTGTATTTGATCGATAGCGCCGCGCCGCCTCTTGTATCGCCATCGAGCTTCGTAAGTACTACTCCGGAAAAATCGAGCCGGTCATTGAAGGCTTTGGCTGTATTTACAGCGTCCTGCCCTGTCATGGAATCGACGACAAATAAGATCTCATGGGGATTTACGGCCGATTTAATATTAGCAACCTCAGTCATCATCACTTCGTCAATTGCAAGTCGGCCGGCGGTATCAATGATAAGTACGTTTTTGTTTTTCGTTCTTGCTTCTTTGATCGCGTTCTGAGTGATGTCGACAGCATTCTTGTTCTCAGGCTCGCTATATACGTCGATCTTTATCTGCTCACCCAGTATCTTAAGCTGATCAATAGCCGCAGGACGGTAAATGTCAGCAGCGACAAGCATCGGTGATAAACCTCGTTTTGTCTTTAGGAAATTTGCTAGTTTGGCACTGAAGGTGGTCTTACCACTTCCCTGTAAGCCAGCTATCAATATTACGGCAGGATTCCCCTTAATGTTAAAGTCGCTTTCCGTTCCACCCATCAAATCTACCAGCTCATCTTTCACGATCTTAACAATCAACTGCGATGGACTCACAGCGGTAATCACTTTTTCGCCAAGAGCCTTGTCTTTAACTCTATCGGTAAATTCCTTTGCAATTTTGTAGTTCACGTCGGCATCAACCAATGCACGGCGGATTTCCTTTACTGTTGCTGCTATATTTAGTTCTGTTATCCGTCCTTCACCTTTGAGTTGTTTAAACGCAGAGTCAAGTCTTTCCGTTAAATTTTCAAACATAATCTAGAAGTATTTGCCACATTAAAAATAAAAAGTGAATACAAAAAGTATTCACTTTAGAATTGCAAATTTAAAGTAAGATTATGAAGTGTAAATTTTTCTTCTACATCAAAAAAATTTAATAGTTAACCCAGGTAACCTCTTAATTCCTGGGAGCGTGAATTTGTTCTTAGCTTGGTAATGGCCTTATCCTTAATCTGTCTTACTCTTTCACGCGTAAGGCTAAACCTCTCACCGATGTCTTCAAGACTCATCGGATGATCAATGCCAATTCCGAAAAAGTAACAGATGACTTCCTTCTGGCGTTCTGTAAGCGATTGCATTGAACGGTCAATCTCCTGTTTCAGGGATTCTTTATGCTCAATGTTGGTTTCGGCCCTTTCAGCATTCGGATTTTCCATGACATCAATCAGGGTGTTGTCTTCACCTTCAGAAAGTGGTGTATCCATACTGATATGGCGTGCACCGATACCCAGGGTAGCTGATACCTCATCGGTGTCCAGCTCCAGAATTTCTGCTAATTCCTCGGGCGAGGGCTCACGTTCATACTCCTGTTCGAGTTGGGAGAAGGCTTTCTGAATTTTGTTCGTTAAGCCAACCTTATTCAACGGCAAACGGACGATACGCGATTGTTCGGCCAGTGACTGCAGAATGCTTTGGCGAATCCACCAAACTGCATAAGAAATGAACTTAAAACCGCGGGTCTCATCAAAACGCTGTGCCGCTTTGATCAAACCTAAATTTCCTTCGTTAATTAAATCCGGTAATGAAAGGCCTTGATTTTGATACTGCTTGGCTACGGATACCACGAACCTCAGATTGGCTTTGGTAAGTTTGTCTAAAGCAAACTGATCACCGAGCTTAATAGCTCTTGCCAACCTGACTTCTTCTTCAGGCGTGATCAATTCTACTTTTCCGATTTCCTGCAAGTATTTTTCAAGGCTCTGAGATTCACGATTGGTAATAGATTTCGTGATCTTGAGTTGACGCATACTCATGGGGCGGGCTTTTATGGGGTTTAGGGTTAAATATTAACGCTTAGTTAAAACGTATAAAAAGCGAACATTGGTATAATACCAGCCTCGGTAATTAACGATTTGGAGCACTATTGTCGTCAAAAGCCTAACGGTGTAGCATACAACATTTTGGTTATCAGGTGAATGGTGTAAAACATTGGGGAGGCAGCAAGTTATCCACGCTTCGCCCTATAATAAAAAATTTTGGAACATGTATTAATTTTCTATTATTGCATCAGTTGGTATGAAAAAAAGATCAATATTCGCGTTAGATGAGCAAGAAACAATTATTTACGTTGGAATTTCCGGTTAGATGTTCACCGTCGATATTATATGAATTTTTAAGTACGCCCGCTGGCCTGCAAGAATGGTTTGCTGACAAAGTTGATGAAAGGGACAAGGTTTTTAGTTTTTCCTGGAACGGAGCTACAGAATATGCAGAAGTATTAGAAAGTGAAGAGGATAAGTTTGTTCGCTACCATTGGACCCACGCTCCAAAAGAAGAGTTTTTTGAGTTCCGCATTGAAAAGTCAGAAGTCTCCAATCAAACTATCCTCGTTATAAAAGATTTTGCCGAAAAAACAGAGGTAAAGGATCAGAGCCGGTTATGGGATTACCAGGTTAAAGACCTCTTTCATCGCCTGGGTAACTAATAAGAAGGTGCTTAAAAAGAACTTCATAAAGTCCAGCCAATTGACCGGGAACATTACTCCAATCGTCTAATCCGATTTTTGCTGCAACTTTACAAAACTCTTCTTCTCGTTGATTGTCGACAAAGATAGTAGTCTTGTTTACCAAAATGGGCGAATAATTGTCAGGTAAAAAATCATGGCGCCACTCGTCTTTATCAATGCTTAAGAAAAAATGATGTTCTGAAAGAACAGACAAATTATTTTTTAACGCAGGCAGCAGGTTGTTTTTATATTGTCCCTTCAAATGCAGGGTCACGCTGAAAAAATTTCCCCACCAAAACATAGTTCGAATGGCAAGCGTATCCGTCTTTCCAAAACACCTGGGATAATCGAGCATGACGTATGGTAATCCCAGATAGTTTTCTCCCTTTGAGATTTTCGGTGAAATAGTAAAAACTTCGGGAAATAAAAGCGCATCATTTTGAGACAGCTTATTGATATCATCAATAAGGAGAGCAAACATCTCATACACTTTTCCTATAATCCTATTCTTTGTTAAAAGCCATTCAGCATTTTGTACCAATTCCAATTCGTCTCCTGAAAGCTGTATTTTTGCCCGTTCCATATTTAAAGATACTACAACATAATTACGAAGAAAGTTGATCAAAAAACTGGATATACTTATTCTTAGATCGTTCATAGGTCCATTTATTGCAACATTCTTTATCACTTTATTCGTTTTAATCCTTCAATTTTTCTGGCTCTGGATCGATGACTTTGTAGGCAAAGGAATAGACGGTCCCATCATCATTAAATTGATATTGTATTTGAGCGCTACACTCGTTCCACTTGCTCTGCCTTTAGCGGTTTTATTGTCATCTATAATGACGTTTGGTAATCTTGGCGAAACCTTCGAACTGGTTGCGATCAAATCTGCAGGGATCGGGTTATTGCGGTTTATGCGTCCATTGCTCGTCACCGCAATTTTGTTATCAGGCCTCGCATTTGCATTTAACAACAATGTAATCCCAGTGGCGAATTTGAAAATGCGAACACTTCACACCGACATTGTTAATAAGAAACCGGCATTTGATCTGAAGGAAGGCGTGTTCTATACTACAATACCTGGCTATGCGATCAAGGTTGGGAAAAAAGAAAAGGACGATTCGACACTAATCGATGTGATCATTTATGAACAAAGTCCCGGATTACAGGATAATTTCATCGTGGCAAAGAAGGGTATTATGCGGATATCCGACGACAAAAGATTTTTAGAATTTACACTGAAGGACGGATGGAGATACGAAGAACGCGGCGAACGGATGTCCACGAATTCTGATTTTATAAGGCTGGGTTTTAAAGAATATAAAAAAGTGTTAGACCTGAGCTCTCTGCAATTAAATCTTACTGCGGATAGCACGTACAAGAATCGTTATGAAATGCTCAGCGTCCGCCAGCTCAACAAGTTTATTGATTCGTTGGAGAAGACATCAAAAAAAGTTGAAACGAAAACGAAAAATGATATTAAGGCATATCTCAACTTTACAAAGTATCTCGATACCGGTTGGAAAAAAGTTACTGTACCTAAAACCACTGCAAAAAAATTCAGGGATCTTTTACCCGATACTGCTAAGAACATCGTGCTTGAACAGAGTCTTTCATACGCAACGTCCATAAGAACTTCGTTGGATATTGGTTCCATAGAATATAACAATCAAAGAAAGGAGTTACGATTGTACCTGATCGAATGGCATAACAAATTTACCATGTCAATCGCTGTACTGGTGCTGTTTTTGATTGGAGCACCACTCGGTTCGATTGTACGTAAAGGTGGCATTGGTACGCCGGTGGTTTTTGCGGTGATCTTTTTTGTAATATTTTTTCTCCTGAACAATTTTGGAAAAAAATTCGTTCGCGAAGATGTACTCCAACCGGTCTCAGGTATTTGGCTCGCAACGATGGTACTGGTGCCGATCGGACTTTTCCTAATATACAAAGCCATGCATGATTCTCAATTATTAAATAAAGAATCGTATTTCCGGGCATTTAGAAAAATCCGCACAGCCTTGAAACCGAAGCGCGCAAACGGCCAGTTGAATTAAAAAAGATACGAACCAGGAAAATGATGGCATGAATCAGTCCGCATGTTTAAAAACTACTTTTACAATTGTTATTTACACTTTTGCGTGTCCCAAAATTTTATAAGCG
>DAINQQ010000069.1:0-25027 GCA_036742645.1 Flavitalea sp. | reverse complement strand
AAAAGAATCGATCAAAGCCAGACAACGAAAAAGAGAGCGCATGGTGGCTCAATATGCAGAAAAGCGCGCTGCTTTAAAAGCTGCAGGTGATTGGAAAGCATTGGATGAATTACCGAAGAATTCGTCGAAAGTGCGCCTGAAAAATCGTTGTCAGCTTACTGGCCGACCAAGGGGTTATATACGTTATTTCGGATTATCCAGGGTGATGTTCCGTGATATGGCATTGGCAGGAAAGATACCAGGAATCAGGAAAGCAAGCTGGTAACATTTCGCAACCCGGTAGTGAGCCAGGGTTCATTGTAAAAGATAATCATTCCAAAAAATATATCCCTCCCTTTGGGGAGGTCAGGAGGGTTCAATTATGGTAACAGATTCTATAGCAGATTTCCTTACGAGAATTCGTAATGCACAGATGGCAGGTCACAGGATTGTAGAGATCCCTGCATCTAATCTGAAAAAACGTATTACTGAAATTTTATACGACCAGGGCTATATCCTGAAGTATAAATTCGAAGATGACAGTAAGCAAGGCGTTATTAAGATCGCTTTGAAATATGATGGCCAATCCAAAGAACCTGCGATCAGGTCATTGGAAAGAGTGAGCCGTCCGGGGTTGCGCCATTATGCAAGCCCGGCTGAATTCAAACGTGTGCAGAATGGTTTGGGAGTTGCGATCTTAAGTACTTCGAAAGGAGTAATGACCGACAAACAAGCGAAAGCGCAGAACGTGGGTGGTGAGGTTCTTTGTTATATATACTAATTGGCAAATTAGCGATGTGAAAATTCGAAAATGTTTTCACATTTAGGAAGTGAAATGACAATCTAAGTTCTCTATACGGAACTGAACACGTTTAGCTTCCATTTCAAATTTTCAATTTTTCAAATCTTCAAATTAAAAGATTATGTCTCGTATAGGAAAACAACCGGTAATAGTTCCAAGTGGTGTAACGATCAGTTTGGGTAACGATAACCTTCTGACTGTAAAAGGTCCAAAGGGAGAGCTGAAGCAGGCTATTGATCGCGATATCAAAGTAGAAATAAAAGATGGTCAGGTTGAATTCGTTCGGCCGACTGACCAGATCCGTCACAGGGCAATGCATGGTTTGTATCGTTCCCTGGTATCGAACATGGTGAAGGGAGTAACAGAAGGATATAAAAAAAATCTGGAACTAGTGGGTGTGGGTTTCAAAGCTTCCAGCCAGGGTAATTTATTGGATCTTTCATTGGGCTTTTCGCATAATATCGTTTTTGAAATTCCCAAGGAGTTGAAAGTTACTACCGGCCAGGAAAAGGGAGATAATCCGAAGATATATCTCGAAGGCATTGATAAACAGTTGATCGGACAGGTAGCTGCAAAGTTGCGCGGACTCCGCAAGCCGGAGCCATACAAAGGAAAAGGGGTGAGATATGTCGGCGAAGTGGTGAGAAGGAAGGCAGGTAAAGCGGCAGGAAAATAATTCAGGAATTTGAAAATTTCAAAATTTGAAAATTTGAAAATGATCTTACTGAGAAAGTAACAGACATTTTCCAACTTCCAAATCTTTGAATTTTCAAATTTTCAAATTTTCAAATTTTCAAATTAAAGATAATGGCTACTAAACTTCAAAGGCGGCAGAAAATACGGTACAGGATCCGTAAGAAAATTGCGGGGGTTGCACAAAAACCCAGGTTGTCGGTTTTCAGAAGCAACAGCGAGATATATGCGCAGCTGATCGATGATCAGAACGGGCAAACACTGGCTTCTGCGTCGTCGAGAGACAAAGATATCGCTGCGCAAAAATCAAATAAGGTTGAAAAGTCGAAACTGGTAGGCGCAGCCATAGCGAGAAAGGCAATTGAATTAGGAATTACTACCTGCACCTTTGATCGTGGAGGCAACCTGTATCATGGTCGTGTGAAAAGTGTTGCTGATGGTGCAAGAGAAGGTGGACTTGAATTTTAATTTTACAGTTCAAATTTCAAATGGAGATAATGTCAACAGTTAATGTAAACAAAGTTAAAGCAGGCGATCTGGAGCTGAAAGAGAAAGTGGTTGCCATCAATAGGGTTGTAAAGACTACCAAGGGTGGCCGTGCATTCAGTTTCTCAGCACTTGTTGTGGTTGGAAACGAGAATGGGGTAGTAGGTCACGGTTTGGGAAAGGCAAAAGAAGTACAGGAAGCGATTACGAAAGGCATTGAAGATGCAAAGAAGAACCTTATTAAGGTTCCAATCATGCACGGAACTATTCCGCATGATCAACTTGCAAAAGAAGGCGCCGCGAAAGTTTTGATTAAGCCCGCTGCTCATGGTACGGGTGTAATCGCGGGAGGAAGCATGCGAGCCGTGTTGGAAAGCGCCGGGGTAACCGACGTGTTGGCCAAATCGTTAGGTTCTGCGAATCCGCATAACGTTGTGAAGGCAACTTTCAGGGCCCTAGCAATGTTGCGTGAGCCGATCAATGTAGCCAAGCAGAGAAACCTAAACCTGAAGAAAGTATTCAACGGATAGGACCCAGGCCCTTAAAGGGGGTTTAGGAAATGTTCGTCATAATAATAATAAAATTAAAAGCCCCTTTTGGGGTTTGGGGTTATGAAAAAAGTAAAGATCACACAAGTCAAAAGCGCCATAGACCGACCCGAGCGTCAGAAGCAGACATTGGTAGCCCTTGGCCTTACCAAAATGAATGCTTCCCGCGAGGTAGAAGCTACACCGCAGATATTGGGAATGATCAGGAAAGTGGAGCATCTGGTTGCAGTGGAGGAAATTTGAAAATTGAGGATTTGAAAATTTGAAAAGGGCTTTAGGGGCATTTTCAAAAATTTCGAATCTTGAAATTCTCAGATTAGGTCCAATGTAGTTAAAGGTTTCGGACTAAGATTAGAGGGAATCATCAGGAAAGTGGAGGATTTTTGGCGACACGGAAAATTGAAATTTCAAAGATGGCTTTACAGGGGCACTTTCAAAATTTCCAAATTTTCAAATCTTCAATTTTTAAGATTTCCCCGTTGAGTTAAAAATTTACATACAATGAAATTACATGAATTAAAGCCTGCAAAAGGCGCAACGCATAAACCTAAAACTCGTTTGGGACGGGGTGAAGCCTCGGGCAAAGGTGGAACTTCTACAAAGGGAAACAAGGGTGGACAGAGCCGGGCAGGCTACCAGCGCAAAATGGCTCATGAAGGTGGGCAGATGCCTATCCAACGCCGGTTGCCGAAACGAGGATTTAATAACTTTCACCGGGTTGAATACAAAGTTTTCAACTTAGCTCAAATAGAGCAACTGGTTGAAAAATATGGATTGACTGAATTCTCTATGGAAAATTTATATATCAATGGCCTGGCCGGAAGGACTGATAAAGTGAAGATCCTCGGTAATGGGGAATTGAAAACCAAGATTGCTTTCAAAGTGAATGCCGCAAGCGAAAAGGCAAAGTCTGCCATTGAAGCGGCGGGCGGTTCTCTGGAAATAGTAAAGTAATTTCTGTAACTTGCACAGACGCGTCCGCGCGTCTTTTTTTGTGTAAGCATACTATCAAAAATTTCTTCCATCCGTGAAAAAATTCATACAGACACTTAAGAATATCTGGAGCATTGATGAATTGAGGAGTAAGATCCTGGTGACAATCATGCTCATTGCGATCTACCGCCTGGGAACACATATTGTGTTACCAGGGCTTGATCCTACCAAGATCGACGCCGCAGCCGCTAATCAAGGTGGTGGTGGAATACTTGGTTTGATCGACGCTTTCGCGGGAGGGGCATTTTCACAAGCCTCTATCCTTGCATTGGGAATTATGCCCTACATCTCTGCGTCTATCTTCATGCAATTGATGTCGATCCTGTATCCGCCATTTGCGAAACTGCAAAAGGAAGGCGAGAGTGGCAGAAAGAAGATTAACCAGTACACACGTTATCTCACTGTTTTAGTCGCGATTCTCCAGGCCTTCGCTTATATCGGTTTACTTAGCAGTGCCGATTACAAAAGAGCCTGGATACCAGAATACGAGCCTTACTTCCGCATATCCACCATGATCGTTTTAACTGCAGGTACCTTGTTCGTGATGTGGCTAGGCGAAAAGATTACCGACAAAGGACTTGGCAATGGAGCTTCCGTAATTATCATGGTTGGTATCCTTGCACGATTGCCGCAATCGTTCTGGCAGGAGTGGCAGGCGAAAATTCCATCAGGTGGCGGAGGTTTACTCATATTCGTTATTGAGATAGCGTTTCTTGTTGCCATTATCATGGGTTTGATCGTCTTAATCCAGGGAGTGCGGAAAATTCCGGTGCAATATGCAAAGCAGATCGTTGGCAACCGGCAATTCGGTGGAGCAAGGCAGTTCCTGCCAATGAAAGTGAATAGCTCAGGTGTAATGCCTATCATCTTCGCCCAGGCAATTATGTTCCTGCCCACCTTATTGATGAATTTCCAAACAACCCAGGGGCTGGCAAGAATTTTCGGTAATCCAAGTAACTTCTGGTACATGATCATCTATGCCATGATGGTAATTGGGTTTACATTCCTTTACACAGCATTAATATTTAACCCGACACAGATAGCAGACGATCTCAAGCGCAACAACGGTTTTATTCCAGGCGTAAAGCCGGGTCAGCCAACCGCAGATTATATCGGATCTGTAATGGATAAAATCACATTACCGGGTGCGGTGCTGCTTGCGATTGTCGGTATACTTCCGGGCTTTGCTCAGCGACTTGGTGTTCAACCCGGCTTCGCATCGTTCTTTGGCGGAACTTCGTTACTGATCATGGTGGGTGTAATATTAGATACCCTCCAGCAGATCGAAACGCAGTTATTGATGCGCCAATATGATGGTTTGATGAAAACAGGCAGGATACAGGGCAGACAAACGGTATCCCCTGCATCATCAATGTAAACAATCTTAAACGAATTTGATAGACCTGGCTGCCCGTGCGAGTCAGGTTATTTTTTTCTGGTAACAGTAAACGACGGGGGCAACTATGATCTACTATAAAACACGAAGCGAAATCGAGCTGATGCGGCAGAGTGCTCATCTGGTTGGAAAAGCTATTGCCGAAATCGCAAAACTAATCAAACCAGGAATTACTACTGGAAAACTCGATGCTGTTAGTGACGAATTTATCCGTGATCATGGAGCTATACCTTCGTTTAAGAATTACAAAGGTTATCCCTATGCCGCATGTATTTCTGTAAACGATGCGGTGGTGCATGGCTTTCCAAATGGCAAAGAGTTAAAAGCCGGGGATATTATTTCTGTTGATGTTGGCGTGTATAAGAACGGTTTTCATGGCGATAGCGCCTATACCTTTGCGATAGGCGATCCAGGACCGGAGATTTTAAAGCTTATGAAAGTAACCAAGGAATCATTATATAAAGGGATAGAACAATCCGTAGCAGGTAATCGTGTTGGTGATATATCATTTGCGATCCAGCATCATTGCGAGAAGGAAAACAAATATGGTGTCGTAAGGGAACTTGTAGGCCATGGACTCGGAAAACATTTGCATGAAGATCCGCAGGTGCCAAATTATGGAAAGCGTGGCAGCGGTCCTAAAATGAAAGAAAGTATGGTGATCGCCATAGAACCAATGGTCAACCTGGGAATGAAAGAAGTATGGTACGATGAAGATGGATGGACTGTTCGGACAAAGGATGGTAAGGCTTCGGCTCACTACGAACATACGGTTTGCGTGCAGAAAGGAAAGGCAGACGTACTCTCTTCTTTTGAAGATATTGAGCTCGCTGAAAAACAAAATCCCGATTTAAATAGCACTTATTATTAGAAAAATACTCGCTTAATTCTGTTTTTAACCCTTCCATCTGGAGGGGTTTGCTTTTTATCTTCAGGCTTAATCTATTTTTTATGTATAAAAATCCTGAAGAAATGTTTAGCGAGGATCCGGATGAAAATCTACATATCGAGAATGAGATCCTTAAATTGAAAATGCAGGCAGAATCGAATGCTTTTATTGTAACCGAAAATGACATTCCACCTGACATTGAGCATATGTTTCTGAAAAACGTCCAGGCGTGGGAAGAAGCATATAAGAATGTTAGGCAGATTAAGGTCTATGATTATATTCAGCGGCCAGATTACAAGCCGTCTTTCACACTAAATGACGAAGAAATAAAACAGGAGTTAGAAAGGCTAACGGAGGTAATGAAAGTGAATAATGTTCGTTTGCATGTAGACGGACAGTATGATCCCCGAGTTATTTACCAGTTTGTTACCGAAGAGTTGTTTGACTACGAGACGGATGACATGCAACTGCCCGGCCTCACGCAGAACTTTACCTATGAGGAGTTTCATCCAAATCATGAACTCGATATTCAGCGGAGGGCTATGGATTTCTTTGAAAATTGGTTCGAAAGAAAATTCAATGATTATAGCTGGGAGCTTAGTGATGTTATGATCCTGCCGGATGCCCGGACGTTAACCAAAGAGGAGGTTTTAATTAAAATTCAGAAGGTTTTTGATTCTTACATTTTGTTCAGTAATGTGCAGTTCGCTTTTGGCGGAACCCCGTTTCAGTTTGATGACGCCAACGGAACAGGATTAGGTCATTCGGAAGGAATGGTAAAGTATAGTGCGAGGATGGAGAATGGCGAAGTGGTTTTGATTGAAGGTCCTTTCAAACTATATATGTCTTATGAATGTAATTGGTGGAATATTTTCTATTTCGTTTTTCCTGGATTTGTGTGGTAATGGTTCTTCTCTGGTTGAAGGCGCTGCATTCAAAACGTCGCATCGCCCTTAATCGCAATATATGGCCCTTGACCAGGTGAATAATCCTGTGAATTCTATGTTTCTATATGTGGTAAGATTTTTCTTTACCACGTAGGCACATAGTGCAAATAGAAATCACATAGAGAACATTAATGCCTTTTCCTTCATACTTTTAATATGTTGGCCAATATGTTGGTCGGACAAATTTTTTTGTCGCAGAATGGGTTTTTTACTTGTCACTGATGGAAAGTATGCGTGGTAACGGAAAGCAATTGGTTGTAATTGGCGGTGGAGCTGCCGGGTTCTTCTGTGCCGTAAATGCTGCCCGGCAAAATCCATCACTGAATGTGACCCTCCTTGAAAAGACCAGCAAACTTCTCTCTAAAGTAAAAATATCCGGCGGTGGCAGATGCAACGTAACACATCACTGTTTTGATATTTCGGAAATGATTAGAAAATATCCCCGCGGTGCAAACTTCTTGAAGAAAGCGTTTCATCAGTTTTTTACTACCGATACTATTCGTTGGTTTGAAGAAAGGGGAGTAGCGTTGAAAGCTGAAGCTGATGGGAGAATGTTCCCGGTTACAGATTCCTCAGGAACGATTATCGATTGCCTCATGAACGAAGTAAACCCACATCATGTTGAGATCATCATGAACGCGGAAGTAAGAAGCATCAGGAAAGAATCGGCAACATTTCTGGTTGAATTGGCGCACCAACGGATGGTGACAAGTGATATTGTTTGCATTGCTTGCGGGGGTTATAACAAATCAGCGACGTTTGAATGGATCCGCGAGTTAGGACATAAGATAGAGGCCCCCGTTCCATCTCTATTTACTTTTAATATACCCGGTCATCCGATCACCCATCTGATGGGAGTGACCGTCCCTGATACACGCGTAAAAATTGTTGGTTCAAAACTGGCGGAAAGGGGTCCTGTCTTAATCACACATTGGGGATTGAGCGGTCCGGCAGTGTTACGATTGTCGGCATGGGGCGCAAGGGAATTGGCAGTTTGCAGTTGGCAGTTTGCAATTGTTATTAACTGGCTACCGGATTTCAATGAGAACAGTTTGAAGGAAAGATTCCAGCATCTACGAATTGAATCAGCTTCGCAAAAAATCATTAATAAAAATGCCGTTGGGTTGCCTCAGAGGCTATGGCAATTTTTAGGCGAGCAGTCGGGTGTTTTGGAAAACATGCGCTGGGCCGATCTGCCAATAAAAGTTCAAAACCAGTTTATCCGGAACCTGGTTAATTACGAACTGGTAATCAAAGGAAAAACGACTTTTAAAGAGGAATTTGTAACAGCTGGCGGAGTCCTGTTGAACGAAATCGATGTTAATACCATGCAGAGTAAGATCGTGCCGGGACTTTATTTCGCCGGAGAAGTGATGAACGTGGATGGAATAACCGGCGGATTTAATTTCCAGCATGCCTGGACAAGTGGCTGGATTTCTGCGAAGGCGATTGCTCAAAGTTTTTAACAGCTTTTCTGGGAGAAAGGGTTTACCACGAATGCACGAATTACCACGAAGGCTTATTCATTGTAATTACTGCCAAATTTATAATCGAGGTTTTGGAGGATAAATGCAGTTTTTTCCGTTAATCCGCCGTCAAAAAGCCCTTATTCATCCGCTTTTTCGGGGGTATTATCCTATCTTTGCAGCCCCGAAATTAAAACCAACGGGGCTATTATTTTATGTCTGATAACAACATTCTTAACTCAAACGCTGATGTGCAGGAGTCTTCTCCGGCGATTGCCGAAGAAACGACAGCGATAACAAACGAACCTGCTGTGGCTGAAAAGCCTGAAATCAAGCAAACGGCTCATGATGATTTCGATTGGACGATCGACAAAAGAAATGTTGCTTCTTACACGAACGAAGAAAAAAAGAAGTACGACGAAGTGTACGAAGGAACTTTCAAAGCCGTCACTGATGGAGAATTGGTAAAAGGATTAGTGGTTGCACTCACAAAAACAGATGTTGTAATCAACATCGGTTTTAAGAGTGACGGTCTTGTTTCTTCAAATGAGTTCCGCGACATGCAAGGATTGAAGATCGGCGATGAGGTGGAAGTAATGGTTGTTGAAAAGGAAGACCGCGAAGGCCACTTGAACCTGAGCCGCAAACAAGCACGCATTACACGCGCCTGGGAAAGAATTGTAGAGGTACACAAAACAGGCGAAGTCATCACCGGTACTGTTACATCTAAAACAAAAGGTGGATTGATCGTTGACGTATTTGGGATGGAGACCTTCCTGCCAGGTTCACAGATCGATGTGAAGCCTGTAACTGACTACGATCAGTTTGTAGGTAAAACAATGGAGTTTAAAGTGGTCAAAATTAATGAAGCCATTAAGAATGCCGTTGTTTCACACAAAGCACTTATTGAAAGCGATATCGAAGCACAACGTGCTGAGATCATGAGCAAACTTGAAAGAGGCCAGGTGCTTGAGGGTACTATCAAGAACATTACGGACTTCGGAGCATTTATGGATCTTGGCGGATTAGACGGCTTGTTGTATATCACAGATATCAGCTGGGGTCGTATTAGTCATCCGAGCGAAGTATTGAAACTCGATCAGAAGCTAAAAGTGGTTGTATTGGATTTCGATGATGAGAAAAAACGTATCAGCTTAGGATTGAAGCAACTCACACCACATCCATGGGATATACTTCCTGCAAATGTAGTTGAAGGTTCAGTAGTGAAAGGTAAAGTTGTAAACATAGAAGACTACGGTGCATTTTTGGAAATCTTACCTGGAGTGGAAGGCTTGGTGCACGTTAGTGAAATCACGTGGGCAAATACTCCGATCAATGCAAAAGAGTTCTTCAAATTGGGCGATGAGCATGAAGCGAAGATTGTGACGCTTGATAAAGGCAATCGCAAAATGAGTCTCTCTATCAAACAAATGAGTGAAGATCCATGGAGCACAATTGAAACAAGATTCCCTGAAAGAAGTCGTCATACAGGCCTGGTTAAGAATATCACTCCTTATGGTGTGTTTGTTGAGTTGTCTCCCGGGATCGGTGGTATGATCCACATCAGCGATCTGAGTTGGTTGAAACGCTTTAATCATCCTTCAGAATATACGAAAGTCGGTGGCAATATCGAGATAGTCATTCTCGGAATTGACAAAGACAACCGTAAATTACAGTTAGGACATAAGCAACTTGAAGAAGATCCCTGGAATGCATTGCAGGATACTTTTGCGGTTGGTACCATTCATGAAGGAACAGTTATCCGGAAAGATGATAAAGGGGCAATTGTACAATTGCAATACGGTCTCGAAGGGTTCGCTCCTAATCGCCACCTTTTGAAAGAAGATGGTAAAACAGTGAGCGCCGACGAAAACGTTCAGGTAATGGTGATTGAGTTCGATCGCAATGAAAAACGCATCGTGGTTTCTCACACCAGGATCTGGGAACAGGCTAAGCTGGAGGAAAAAGAAGCTGCGAGGAAAGAAGCAAAAGCTGAGTCAGATACTGCAAGAAAAACGGTAAAGAATATCCAGGGTAAGGTTGAAAAGGCAACTTTGGGTGATCTTGGTGCTTTAGCTGATATCAAGCAGAAATTGCAACAGGAAGAGCAGAAAGGTGAGCCAAAACCTGGTGAGCCTAAAGAATAACTCAATTCTCCATGCATAAAAAAAGCGCTTCCCCGGGAGCGCTTTTTTGTTTTTTGTCAATTCCTAAACAAGGAATTTTTTTCCAAAGATGGGAGCAATTATAGCTGCTTCAAATCCAAACACGATTGAAACTCAAAGCCGTTGGAATTGGTACGAGACTTGAACAAATAGGTGTCGTACGATTCCTCGTGGTCGTATCCTCCAATTAATCTTGAAAGGCCTTTGCTATAGTATCGTCCAATATCCTCCAATTGATTTGAAAAGCCTTGTTATAGTATCCTCCAATTGATTTTGAAAAGCCTTTGCTTCTTGTATCCTCCAATTGTTTTGAAAAGCCTTTGCTTAACCCTACGTCCGATTGATTTTGGAAAGCCTTTAATCCTATTTTTTACTTTAATCGTACCTCATGAAGGCAAAGCTTTACACTTGTACATTCCTGTTATCCTTTTTATGTCTACGCGTCCTTGGTTCTGTTGAAACAATCAAACCGGGGTCTTATATTGTAGATATGGGCGTCATCCCCCAAACCATTGGAAATGGATTAAAGCCATATGGGCTCGTCTACGACCTTCTTAAAAATTATAATACACCCGTAAAATGGGTGATGAATTCGGGTAAGTCAAAAGATGGACCTGATTTTGTACATAACGGCATTACCTATAGAGGCGGCGCGTTTATTATTGATGCCCAGTTCAGAACACCTGCAATCAACGTGGTTATAGCTGCCTGGGAAGTGCAGGGAGTGGTTGGGCATACTTCGGTGAGTGAATTTACAATTGAGGTCGTCAAAACGTTAAACTATGGCCCAAACTGGACCATGGATAAAACAAATGGACATCTTGCTGTCAGCTATTTTACGAACGCCGGTATTCCCGCATCCGCATATGGTGGAGATTCATCAAATTGGAAAAATCCATCTGAGCTTGGAGCATGCGATGATATCTTCGTTTTACCTCATGCTGATCCCACGTGGGCGACGCATAGTAATCTTTACTACTGGAACCTCAATCATAAAGGAAACCTGTGGGTGGCTTGTCATGCTGTAAGTGCCATTGAAAATCTTTCGAGCCCGGATAATTCCATTAAAACGAATTTCCTGAGTACGCAGGGTCTCGTTGAAACAAACCTGCATAAAAAGCACTCGACACCTCCATTCGAGTATGCTCATCACGGTGATTTTGTTATGCAATTCCTGGGCACTCTGGACAATGCAACGACTAATGGATCAGAACGAAGTTTTCTTCCAATCATCGGTGGGTCATGGCGTACTTCAACAAAACTGGGTGTTTACGATACTTTGGATACGTATATTCCTTCTTTATCCGCCGGACCGGCAGCTGTTGTTTCCTATGGAAGAGCCTATGGTGATGAGAACAGAGGATGGATCATGTACGAGGCGGGTCATAGCCAGGATGAAAGTGGTACTGTTGGTGAAAAAATTGCCGCTCAAAGAGCATTTTTTAATTATTCCTTTTTTGTCGCGGCCGAAAGGTATGCCAATTTCAACACGTCGATCAATGGAATCGGACCGATAATGACGTCCGGTGTTCCAGTTAATTTATCAGTAGAAGTCCCTACATGGGTCGACCTTTCAAGATTTACAATTGAGTGGACTTCTTCGCGTGGCGGAACCTTCAGCCCTGCGAACAATCAATCAGTGACTTTTACTCCTCCGCTTCAAACCGGACAGACCATAATAACAGTATCGCTGACAGACGATTGTGATCGGACTGTGTTTTCGAGCCAGATGTCGTTTATAACAGGAATATTGAGTAACGCGTCATCGTTGCAAGGGAAGTATGTCAAAGCAGATAAAAAAGTACTTCTTAATTGGCAACGGCCCGACGAGGAAGTTAGTTACTATGAGATCGAAAGGCGTTCTGCAAATGGGGATTTCGTGAAAATAGGCAGGGTGACAAATGATAAAACCGCCAACACTTACCGATTCGAAGATTTTAATCCTGGAACCGGTACCTTATATTACCGGCTGACGTTTCACTCTTCTTCAGGGAACCTGAAATATTCAAATATGATAACCGTCGATGCTACGAATTTGTTGTTATCAGGATTGCAAACGGTAGTCAACCCGGCCAAAGGTCAGATCATTCTTGATTATCTGGCTTCACAACCGGAAGCAATTTCAATTATGGTTTTTGACATGCATGGCAAACAATTGGCAGCAAAGAATAATACAGTTCAAGCCGGAAGTAACACCCTTGAAATAAGAGGTCATACTCAATGGCCTGCGGGAATCTATTTGCTGCGAGTTGCTTCCAACAATAGCATCACAACAAGGAAAGTTTATTTTACACCTTAAGAATATTGGGTCCGCTGTATCAGAGGTTACTTAATACAGAATCATCGAAATGGTTGAGCGAAGTGATTTTTACATCCGCGCTCCCCCATTTCGGATGATTAAACTGTCGTGACGCAGGAACAATCGCGCATTTCATTCGTGCAGCTTTTGCCGCAATCATTCCGTTAAATGAATCTTCAAAACAAAGACACTGTAAGGGAGACACGTTTAGATTGACCGCACAATTCAAGTAGACCTCCGGATGTGGTTTGCTATGAAGCAATTCTTCTGCAGATGAAAACGCTTTCAGAAATTTTTTTATCCTCAGTTTCTCAGTCACCACTTGTATAAGATCCATAGGGGATGACGTTGCCAAACCAATTGTAAAATTTCTTTCGCTAAAAAATTGAAGTATGTAATCGACTCCGGGCATAGGATTCGCATGATCTCTTATCTTATCTATTGCTTTTGTTACGATCATGTTTTCCGCCGTTTTTGCATCGCGTTTGTCGAGCTGGAAGTATGAAAACCAGTAATCAATCCACTCCCGGGTACGCAATCCTGTTGTGGTGCTATATTGATCTTCAGTAAGCACAATCCCAAATTCAGCAAGTGTTTCGTTTCCCGCTTCTTCCCAGAATGGTTCAGAATCGATCAAAACCCCATCCATATCGAAAATTACTGTGTTTAGCCGCATGAAGAAGTTGAAAATTTAAGCAGTATAAAAATGAGTTTGTATACCGGTATTGACGGCAAGATAATTCTTAGAAGTGGAAGACTTGAAACGCAAATGGCGAATTTATTACGAATTTAGAGACCTGGCGAATTTGATCTTGAATCATAACTCCACATTGAGACAAGCTTCGAATTTTTGAAATTTGAATTAAATCTTATCTTAGTTAAGTCAGGTTTATTTGCAAATCGATAGTTATGGACGTCTGGGAGCGGCTTAAGAAGATAAAGTTTGTCAGAAAGATTGTGTATGCTATTGTTGGCGTGCTTTCATATCCCGGCCTGACTATCTTCAACCGGTTGCAGATATCCGGCACTGAACATCTCGAAGATCTTCCCAGGAGCAACGTATTATTCGTTAGCAACCATCAAACGTATTTTGCCGATGTGATTACTTTCCTGCACATTTTCTGCGCAGTGAAATGGGGTAAGAGGAATCGTCTTGGTATTCCTTATTATTTATTGAATCCATTCACAAACGTTTACTATGTTGCTGCGGAAGAAACCATGAGAGGTAGCTTTATCAGTCGCCTATTTATTCTTGCAGGTGCGCTAACGGTCAAGCGGACATGGCGGAGCGAAGGTACAGAAGTACGTAAAGGGTTAGATCCTTCCGACACCCGCAAAATCACGCGTGCACTTGAGGACAATTGGGTGATAACATTTCCTCAAGGCACCACTAAGCCTTTTGCACCAGGTCGCAAGGGCACAGCACATATCATTAAGCTGACAAAGCCGATAGTAATACCGGTCGTGATAAATGGTTTCTGGCGTGCATTTAACAAAAAAGGATTGAAGTTGAAAGAAACCGGAACGCAACTTTCCGTGGACTTTAAGGAGCCGATGAAGATTAATTATGATGCACCTTCTGAGGTAATCCTCGAGCAAATTATGAAGGCCATTGAGCAAAGTAAAGAACACATGATGAGAGGCTCTCACCACTGGGCGAAAATTGACTAACAATTTCCTTCTTTGCTTCTTCGCGTCTTTGCGAGCGATCTCACGCAAAGGCGCTAAGACGCAAGAAAGATTCATAATTATAGTTCTTTCCAGGTGTGATCGGCCAGTAACTGGACGGCAGCTACAAATTTTTTGAAAGGACCTGCACCGCCCCACTCTTTTGGTGCGATGAGGGATAGCATATGTGATTCATCATTCTTCTGATATAAATAATACGTTTGACCAATATTTGGTTTGAAAGAGAGTTTTGCATTATATATCATCATCGATAGTTCTTTCCTTTTTTGAATTTCCTGTGCCTGCAACGCGAGCAGTTCGATTTGTTTTCTGATCTGATCAAGTTGCATATTGGTTTGCTCTTCCATAGCCGTTAATGCTTTGTGCTTAATTACTCCTTCCTCGGTTGGCCTGATGAGAGCACCGGAAACAGAAGCTGCATATGGGAGAACACTCAATTGTTTATGAAAAATTTCTGTATTCGTATAAGGCGTATTGTCTGGCCTGAGACCTTGTTGAGTGATCTTTAAATAACCGTTAGGCATGATTTCATGTACAACGTGTAGCTTCACCCGCCCCCCATAATAAAAATGAATTTCGAATGTTATTCCATCCGGAAATACCGCCTGCGCTTCTTCAGCAAAATCTTTGTTCGGGAAAGGATTTATAGCACCGTCAGCTACCAAACAGTATTCAGCAGCAACTGCCCGGTTTGAGAGATCTACCCAGTTATGATTTATGCTCAGTTGTTTATTAACCTTGTTTGATTCAATTTTATAGATTCCACTCTTTGGCCGTTCGCCATATTCATAAATGCCTTTTTCCGGGAACAATTGCCAGCTTGATAGAAAGTTATAGGCCTGTACCATAGGGTGCAAATCTCGAATTTCAACAGACAAAAACCAAATTGTATATGTTGAAATAACCATAAGGATCTTGTTAATCTTTCAATTAGCCGGCGATAGTTTCGGACCCGCCGTCTAATAGTTCTTATCTTAGTACAGGGTTTATTGTAAACTTTTAATTTCTTGTATGAAACCGTATTCCGTTTTGTTTGTTGTATTGTCTTTCTTTCTTGTTAAGCAAATGGTGGCTCAGCAATCGCCCAAACAAGCGAATGAAGTTCTCCAGGAGGCCTACCGCCAGGCAGCAACCGATAACAAAAATGTGTTTCTTATGTTTCATGCCTCATGGTGCGGATGGTGTCATAAGCTGGATTCTTCCATAAATGATAAGACCGTTAGTGATTTCTTCAATAACAGTTATGTTATTACGCACCTTATTGTATATGAATCGAAGGATAAAAAGAACCTTGAAAATCCAGGAGCTCTTGAATTGCTCGGGAAATATAAGGGAAATGACCTGGGTATTCCTTACTGGATCATCTTTGATAAAAACGGTAAGTGGCTTGCCGATTCTCAAATGAGACAAGAGGGAGCTGACTTTAATGTTCTCGGAGAAAATGTAGGTTGTCCTGCCAGTAGGGAAGAAGTAAACCACTTCTTAAAGGTTCTTGCTAAAACTTCGTCGCTGAATGCAAACCAGCTTTCAGTTGTTGAAAAGAGGTTTCTGCTGAATAAATAAATTTTTGTCTCCTTCGTGTCTTCTTTATGTTCTTTGTTGAACCCCTTAACTGCAAAACTTGAGGTCACGAAGACCACAAGCCACTATCCCCCGAATAGATCTTTTCTATCCTTTTGTAATGCCCTGATCATTTCTCCATATCCCATTTTCCTGGAAAGGGCCGAGACTGACTGGGCGATTCGCTTAATTCTTGTTTGATCTGTTTTCGCGCTATCAATCCATTTGATAAAATAATCCTGGTGGGATTTTGCCAGCGATCTAAAAAATGCAACACCCACAGGCTCATCCGATAGACAGTTCACAAAATCCCTGGGCGGCTGTATAACAAACTTATCATCGGCTTCGAGAATCACGTCCAGCTTTGCTCCTTTTCTCTTCCCGATTTTTTTTCTGATTTCTGCATTCAGGGCCAGGATAAAATCGCCCCCGCCCATTGGCACCAGAGCAATGCCCCTGAAGGAATAATTATCAAGTTTTCCCTTTACCCGAAAAGTTTTTTTTGTTCCAGGCTTTAATTTTTCGGCAATTTGGTGAGAAACCTCGATATAGGTCCATCCGGTTTTCTCACCCTGCTCACCGAATTGTTTGATCACCGTGGAAAATCGGACCATTGTATTTTTATTTTGTAAACTTAATATACATTTGAATGCTAACCCGGCTGGTTCAGAAAGAAATTATACTTGGAAATCTTATAAACAAAGTATGTCATCCAACGAACAATATGTTTTGATGCTTGAAGATGATGCTGATGACCGGTATATTACAGAATCAACTATTAAGGAGCTTGGTTACAATATCCCCATACAGTTTCTTTCCTACGACCGGGAGTTAATTGCATATTTATCACGATCGGAGGAGCCGTCTCTTATACTGTTGGATTACAATCCCGTGAGCGGGACAGATACACTCAGGCATCTGAAATCTCATCCGGATTTTAACCATATTCCGGTGGTTGTACTCAGCGAAGTGGCATCCCCCAATCATATAAGACAATGTTACCAGCTGGGCGCAAATAGTTTTATAAAGAAGCCTCATACAGCGGATTTGACAAAGCACAAAATCGAAACATTTTTTAAGTATTGGTTCGAAGTCGCGGAGATATGAGCATTTGCTAATGCTGATGAGCAGGTCTTCCCAAAATAATTAACTTACGTTTCAACTAACGATTCAAAAAAATCATATGCATACATCCAGAAGAAATTTCCTGAAAAGCTCCAGCATGCTTATTGCCGGGAGCGCATTGTTGCCAAAAAAGCTTTTGGTTCCTGCCGCTGGCGAATTAATGGGCATACAATTGTACTCGGTACGGGATGATATGAAGAAAGATCCCTTAGGGACCTTGAAACAATTGGCCGGTATAGGTTACAAACATGTAGAACATGCCAATTATGTTGACCGAAAGTTTTATGGTTATTCTGCTACAGAGTTTAAAAAAATCCTGGGCGACCTCGGTTTGAATATGCCTAGCGGACATACAGTGATGGGAAAACAACACTGGGACAGTTCCAAAAACGATTTCACAGATGAATGGAAATGGACGGTTGAAGATGCGGCCGTTCTGGGACAAAAGTTGGTCATCAGTCCGTGGCTTGATGCGAGCTTGCGGCAGAATTATGATGATATGAAGCGTTACATGGAAGTCTTCAATAAGAGCGGTGAACTTTGTAAGAAATCCGGAATGAAGTTTGGTTATCACAATCACGATTTTGAGTTTAGTCAGAAATTGAATGATGTGATGGTTTACGATATTATACTACAGAATACAGATCCATCACTCGTGGCTCAGCAACTTGATATTGGAAACATGTATAACGGCGGCGCGAAGGCGCTCGATATCATGAACAAATATCCTGGTCGTTTCGAATCCATGCACGTGAAGGATGAGATCAAAGCAAGCGGTGGAAATGAAAAATATGAAAGTACTGTATTAGGCAAAGGCATAGTTCCCGTTAAAGATCTGATCAACCTCGGAAGAAAATCCGGCGGCACAATTCACTTTATTATAGAACAGGAATCATACCAGGGTAAAACGCCCATCGAATGTGCGAAAGAAGATTACGCCATGATGAAGAAGTGGGGATATTGAGGGGAATGTACGAAGGATGAAATTCGAAAAGATATTCGCGCAAAGGCGCAAAGGAAATTCTTCTTTGCGCCTTTGCACGAATATTGTTCGAAGATGAAACAGCTCCAAAAAGCCACAGCTCTTTGTATTTCGAATTCATACTTTGCTCGTCCTTCCTGCATCTCACCTGCCCATCATCTTACAAGAACTGCCGTTCCTTTTTGCATATAGTGTTTTCCAGTATAATCAATCGCTTTTACAGCCCACACATACATCCCCGAACTTTGAAGTTTACCAGCGACGGTGCCGTCCCAACCTTGTTTGTTAGACATCGTTGAAAACATCAGTTGTCCCCAACGATTGTAAACCTGGAAATATTCTATCTGTTGCATACCGACTGCTATGGGTTTTAAAAGATCATTTTTCCCATCGTTATTCGGGCTGAACGCGTTTGGTACAAACACAGTCGGTGACGTTTTAAACACCTTCACTGAAACAAAAGCTGAGTCATAGCACCCGGCCTGGTTATAAACCCGCACTTTGTACCGGATGTTATCTATTGAGTTGCTAAAAGAAGCAACCGGATTTGCAACGTTCGGGTTGGACAGGCTTGTAGCTGGACTCCAAATATAACTTATACCACCCGTTGCGTTTAGCTGTAACGGTTGCCCACTAATAACCAGCGTATCACTTGTTACTGCCAGTTTGATCGGCGGAAGCACATTCACAACAACCTGGTCGACCCCGGCCTTCGGACAGCCCTTATCGTCATAAACAATCAGATTGTAAGTGGTCGATGTCTTAGGAATCGCCACCGGGTTTAGTTGGTTACTGCCAAGAAGAGTTGCGGAAGGTGACCAGGCAAAAGTAGTTCCTGTTATCGTAGCGCGCAGTTGGGCACTTGTCTTATCACATATCACTGTGTCATAGCCGGCGTAGGCAATTGGGTATGGAACTGTACTAACGGTTATAGTCTCTGTTGCGAAGCAGCCTCCAATATTCGCGGTCACCTGATATGTGGTAGTGCGTTTTGTGATAGCCGTGGGACGAGAAGAACGCGGATCAACCATTTGTTGTGCAGGTGTCCAGGCATATTTAAAACCATCCGAGACTATTCGCAACTGAATTGTATCTCCTTCACATATTGTTGTATCATTCATTGCCAGTAAATTCACGTGATCCGTTACCCTTACTTTCACCGAATCCCGATTCACGCAACCGTTATCATCCATATCGACATAATAAGTAGTTGTGCTTGAGGGCGAAACCGTTGGAGTTTTTGTGGTAGGATTGGTGATATTAAAATTTGGGCTCCACGAAAATGTTCCGTTGGCCCCTGCCACTAATTGCACGTTATCGTTTACACATATTAGTGTGTCATTGAAAGCCAGGTCTACTGGCGGCTTGTCAATAATTGTCACATAATTAATCGCAGTGTCTTTACAACCCACGGTATTTCCCACAGCCAGCGTTGCATATTTTCGTCCCATCGAAGGAAAAGTATAAGTAGGGTTTTGAAGATTGGATAGATCGGTTGTTACAGATGCTTCTCCGAAATCCCAGCTCCAGAAATTTACAGTGCCGTATGCAGAAATCGTTGCGTCTGTGTAGTGAGTCGGTTTGTTAAAACACACGCCATCTGAAGTGAACTTAGGAACAAAGCCGGGATATACTCTTGCCATCGAATTCGTGGAATCGGAACATGGCAGGCCAGAATTAACCACCAGCTTTATTTTGTACACCCCTGTGTCCGGAAAAGTGTATGTGATTATGGGACTTGTGGAGCTGGTAAGAGGCAGGCCCGAGTGGTCAAATATCGTCCAGTTTTGCGTTTTTATCAGCGGGCTCACAGATTGATTGGCAATAGAAAGTGATTTAGAGTCTTTACACAGCATGTATTCCGGCGATAGTAACGCGCCTGCAATCACACAAGGCGCAATATTAATCTGAAGGTCTTTTCGCTGGGTGGCGATAACAACTCCGTTCCGTATTTCGTCAACACAAACTGTCACAACATATGCACCGGCAGAGGGGGCGATTCCCGTTATCAAACCGGTTGCTGAATTGATGGTTACCTTGCTCCCGAGGGGACTCTGGCCGTTAAACGGCGAGCCATATGGTACCGGCTGGTACGGCGGAATTCCGGGCGGAATGCCACTGGCCGTGCCTATTCCTCCGTTTGAATGCGTGAAGGCTTCACAAAACGAGTACCTAAGCTGGTCGCCGTCTCTGTCGATCGCCTCGAAGCTATAAGTAAAGGGATTATCAGCACATACAATCACCAGATCGCTGCCTGTGAATATAGCGCTGGTATTAATAGGGCCACTATTCACAGCGCCGGAGCCAGGTATATCTGCTGTATACGTCGCACCGGTCTGCGTCGATCCGGCAGCCAGATTACTGATCCCCTGGATGCGATACGTGACCTGGCTAGCCAGCTTGTAGCCATCGGGCGTTGCTGGCAATGAGATGGTGAATTCATAAAAAGCTACTTCGTAACACACAGGAGGGGGATTCGTGATGCAGGGATCAGGATTTTTTAACGAAATGGTTTGCTGACTTGCCAGCGGAACATCGATCGTCGTTATGATGTCTGCGGTTTTTCGGTTGAAAATGGAAACTATTGCAGGGTTATAAAATTGCCTGCCGCTGTTACAGCGCATAAAAAATTTCAAAGTAACACTATACCGGTGTTCACCTGAGCCTGACAGGCCCAGGTAAGTGTAATACATTTCACCGCCGGTTATATGATCGGCCCTCGCAATAAGATTGCTCAGGATTACAACCGAAAGAATGGTGAATTTCTTCATTGACCAGTTAGTGATATCCAAGTTCGTATAAAGGGAGAGATTTCAGAGGATATGCAGGAGCAATTGAATATACGGCTTATTCGGCAAAACAGTTGTTACGGGTTGAACCCGTCAACCGTCGACTGATCGCACGTTTTGTCTTCACAGGCGGTCATCTATAAACTACACAGCCTCTGCTTTCAAGATCGGCTAGCCAATGGGGGAATAGAGAGAATTTATTCCACCGGAGGTCCAGCTTTTCAAGATTAATCAAACTAGCTAGCCCAGCTGGCAGTCTGTTCAGCCGGTTACCCCGGAGGTCAAGAAAACGAAGACTACGTAGGTCGCTCACTTCGCCCGGCAATTCCAACAAATTATTGTTCCGAAGGACTAATTCATTTAGGTTCTCAAGCCGTACAATATTGGGAGGGAGGGTGGTTATCGCGTTGTTGGTAAGATCGAGTTTTTTCAAAGATCGAAGATTGCCGATGGAGTCAGGTAAAGAGTTAAGCTGGTTGTTCATAGCATGCAACTCCTGGAGGTAAACAAGATCTCCTATTGTGCTGGGCAGATCCGTAAAACCGTTATTATAGAATCTACATTCAATGAGGTTTGGAGGAAATAAGATGTCTGGCGGGAGAATGGTTACCTGATTGTCTGAGAGATTCAGGTAAATCAAGTTTTTAAGATTGCCGAATATATCAGGCAATTCCGTGAGCCGGTTATTGCTTAAATAAAGGAAACGGAGTTCCTGGAGTTTATGAATCGATTTTGGGAACGAGGACAACAGGTTATGACCCGCGTCTAACATTTCAAGGTTCGTCAAATGTCCAATGTTCTCCGGCAACGATTGAAGGCAATTGTTGCCAATGTTCAGAACCTTTAGTTTGCGAAATGTACAAATGCTATTGGGAAGATTGCTTATCTCGTTACTAAATGCCTCGAGTGTAAGTAAATCAGTTAGTCTGCATATGCATTCGGGAAGATCGGACAGATAATTTCTGTCGAGGCATAACTTTTCAATATGATCATGCTCGAACACGGATTCCGGTAAACATGAAAGATGCTGTTCACTTAAATCAAGAACTGTGGGCTTCATAGCGGTAAAAGTATCGAATCTAAAGCTCCAGCCAGTCAGGCTAACTTGAGGCGAGGCGTGCCACGGCTTTAAGCAGTGCCACGCCTTCGACTACAGGAACATCTTTCGTTCGATTTCTTCATCGTGGTCATAAATATCTTCACGGAAATTCAATTTCCCATTTTCATCAACCCAGGCAGTATAATAGGTAATGAACACTGTTACTGGCTCCTTTAACTTCACATATCTTTCATTTTCCGCATTCATTGCCTCTTCAATTTTTGTTTCATCCCAGGCGGGATCGTTCTGCAAAAGGTACTGAGCCATCTTTTCAGGTTCACTCAAACGGATACAACCATGGCTATATGCTCTTTTATTTTTCTGGAAAAGACTTTTCGCCGGTGTATCATGGAAATAAATGTTGTAGCTGTTCGGAAAGAGAAATTTTACTTTTCCGAGGGAATTTTTTTCCCCTGGTAATTGTCTTATTTCAGGTATACCATCGCTTTCACCAATAACTTCCATGTTTTGCGAAGCAAGATAGTTTGGGTTTTTTTCCATTTCCGGTAACAGTTCCTTTTCCACTATACTGGGTGGCACGTTCCAATAAGGGCTGAATACAATCTGGTTCAAAGTTTTGGTGAACATCATTGTGTTATGTCCTTCCTTTCCTACAACGATTTTCATATCAAAAACCTTTTTGCCATTCTCCATTACATGAAGAACAAATTCCG
This sequence comes from Flavitalea sp., assembly GCA_036742645.1. Lineage (GTDB taxonomy): Bacteria > Bacteroidota > Bacteroidia > Chitinophagales > Chitinophagaceae > Flavitalea. The sequence goes on along the minus strand of DAINQQ010000069.1, from coordinate 2,446 downwards.
GGATATTCACGAGTATAAATCTTCCTCCAGGTTCCGACGGCATCCACCGCATTCTTTCGAGATTAACAAGTAATTGTTTGACTCTCTCGACCGCCGGAACATTCAATTCCCTGATCGTTTCACTATTCACTGTTCCGGTTGTTTGTAGTCCAAATCTATCCTGGAAGCTTTTCACAGCAGTGGTCAACGTGTCATTGAAAAATTGAGTAGTGTCATTAAGTGATAAATCACCGGTCAGGTATAAATGCTTTTTGATGGCAACGATATCAGGAGACGAGGATCCCTCCTTGAATGATTTCTTTCCTGTTGCTGTGATCCTCGGCCATCCTCCGTTACGAGCGATTTTGGTATATTTTGCAAGTTGTTCTTTTAGCTTCCCAAATGGTTCGTTAATATTTTCAAAGTATTTATCGTCTTTATGCTTCTTACTGACCAGTGAATCGGCAAGGTGGATTACATCCTGTTTTTTCCGCGGAATAAATCGTTCCAGTTCTTTCCGTTTTACAAATCCCTTTTGAAAATTCTTCAGCGAATATTTTATAAAGAATAATGTCAGTTGAAGTTCTGTATTAATATAAGTTTTATTTGCAGCCGATATGACAGGATCCTCCTCCAACATCAGGTTATCAATTCTTTTCTTTAAAGATTTATCAGTTAGGGAACTGTCATCGGAATATGTAGTATAGTAATCCAGCAGATTCCAAAAACCAAACGCCTGCTCAGTGAGCCCCTCACTGGTAAACCATGCAAACTGGTAGTTCCTGGTATTGTAAAAGCTGCGCATGCGCCGGGAGAATGAATCAGAAATCTTGTTTTTCTCAATATAGCTTTCCACATTGTTACTATCAAGAAACAAATCTGAATAAGATGTCGTTTTGTTGATGCTGTAATCGCGTTTTGAAACGTTCTTCTTTTGCTTTTCTTCACGTGCTCCCTGGCTCACCGGATCGAGGTCTCCAACATCGCCGCAGGCGGCGAGTAAAAGACATAAGTATGCTACAAATAATGATCTGATCATGCGTTCTTTATTAAAAATATTATGCCATTGTTTTGAGATATGATGGATGATGATGTTTCAGGGTAGGATTAACAATTTATTGGAAAAAGCTATCCCACTCAAAATCCTGGACGATATTTATACAAACAACTTATTTTAGCAAAGTCGATATTAGTTTTAGATGTCATTTTGTATTTCGAGCGTTGCATTGATTAATGGTTCGGGCATTTGCTCTTTAAAGATACAGTGTCAGAAACGCAATTGCATTAGCAGATGACGATACTTAAGTCGAATTGTTAACCTTGAAAAACCTGTTCATGGAACTAAGGGAACTTGGAAAATCGGGCATAATGGTTACGCCTATGGCTTTCGGTGCCTGGGCGATCGGTGGTTGGATGTGGGGCGGTGCAGAAGAAAAAGAGTCGATTGAAGCTGTGAGAGCAGCTTACGACGCGGGCATTACGACGCTTGATACTGCCCCGGCTTATGGCTTTGGCCGGAGCGAAGAATTGTTAAGCAAGGCACTTGGCGGAATACCAAGAAACAGCTACCAGTTGCTGACCAAGTTTGGATTGAATTGGTCTACCAACCAGGGTGAATACTATTTTGATTCTGTTGATAATGATGGAAAGCCTTTCAAAATGCATAAATGGGCTTCGAGGCAGCGTGTAGTGCAAGAATGCGAGGATTGTTTGCGAAGATTGAAAACGGATTATATCGATCTGTTCCAAATCCATTGGCCGGATTCTACGACTCCAATCAGCGAGACGTTTGAAGCGGTTCAACGATTAATGGAGCAGGGCAAAGTAAGAGCAGCAGGTGTTTGTAACTATAATACCAAACAGATCGATGAAGCGTTACAGACTATTCAGCTAGCATCTAACCAGGTTCCTTACTCGATGCTGTTTCGTGACATTGAAAAAGATGTCATTCCGCAGGCATTGGAAAAAGGTTTAGGAATAATTCCATATAGTCCCCTACAGCGAGGTTTGCTCACAGGTAAAATCAAACCTGGCCATCGTTTTAATGAGGGCGATACCCGCAAAGGAAATCGTTTTTATTCTGATGAGAATATTCAACGCGTGAATATATTATTGGAGAATATAAAGGCAATTGCAGACAGTCATAACGCCACGCTTGCGCAGTTGGTTATCAACTGGACTACTCACCGGCCGGGAGTTGCATGTGTACTTGTGGGCGCCAGGAATGCGCAACAGGTTGCCGACAATGCAAAAGCATTGAGTTTTACACTCACGAGCGAAGAAATGAATCGAATCACTGAGTTAGCAGACCAATACACAACTCCTGCATTAAACACATCTTAAAAATTCTTTCGTCGTTTGCTTTTTGCCTTTGTGCCTTTGTAGCCTTGCCATTGTGCAATCAAGAGGAGCCACAAAGGTCTTATGTATGAAAGATAAATAAGCAAAAAATTAGGTTCTTGAAATA
>DAINQQ010000068.1:1390-25044 GCA_036742645.1 Flavitalea sp. | reverse complement strand
ATAAAAGTAAGTCCGCCGGCTGTTGTGATGGCGCCGCCAAAGTTTATTGATCCCCATTTTGTGGCGTCCGGATATTTCTGTGGGTCCATCATAAATCCAAGAGGAACCTCCCATTTCAATCGACCGCTTTTCATATCGATAGCCGCCAATGTTCCCCATGGCGGTTTTGTTTGCATAATGAATTGGCCATTTTCAATTGTAAAGAAATAATCCCTGCTTACGATGTAAGGCGTTCCTTCCTGTGGCGCCACTTCTGCTCTTGGTAATGCTGCATTTACTGATTGCCGTGTGTAAGTGGTTTTAGGAAAAAGAGTTATCGATGCCGCAAGACGATTGGTATTGGTAACAAGAATATTTCGATCCGGATCAAAACTTGCACCGCTCCAGTTCATTCCACCCACGTTACCTGGATAAACAATTGTGCCTTTGAAAGAAGGTGGAGTAAATATCCCATTATTTACATGCTGACGAATCCGCTCTTTGGCTTTTTGAACCAGTTCATGTGTTGGCCCCCACGCATCATCTTCAGTTACTTTCTGCAATCCAAGTGGTGGTAGTTGGGTGGGAAATGGCTGTGTGTCCGAAGTCTCTTCACCCGGTACATCTGAACCGGAAACCCGCCGTTCTTTAACGGGGAAAAGGTGTTCTCCGTTTTTCCTGTTCATTACAAAAATGTGTCCCATCTTAGTCACTACCAACACTGCAGGAATTTTTTTTCCGTTCCTTTCAATATCCAGTAACATAGGCTGGGCGGGAATATCATAGTCCCATACGTCGTGATGAACAGTTTGAAAATGCCAGGCCACTTTGCCGGTTGATGCCTTTATCGCTACAATAGAGTTGGCATAAAGATTATTACCTTTTCTTTCTCCACCATAATAATCGGGACTGGGGCAACTTGTAGGTACAAACACCAGGTCAAGTGCGAGATCGGCGGATATAGTGGCCCATGCATTGGCCGCTCCTGTTTGCTGCGCTTTTGGTCCTTTCCATGTATCATACCCGGGATCTCCCGGCTTTCTTGGTATGGGATCCCATGACCATTTAAGTGTTCCTGTTTTTGCGTCGTAAGCTCTAACCACTCCGGGTGGATAATCAAATCTCCCATTGTCACCCATGGTTGAACCGATCACAATAAGATCATTGATCACAGCGGGCGGAGAGGTGACCTGTATAGAACCAACACCCTCTTTCAAGTCGATGATGCCGCCTTTACCAAATGAGGAAACCGGTTCTCCTGTAGATGCATTTAATGCAATGAGTCGTCCGTCAATAGTAGCGGCAAGAATGCGCATATAATCCGGGTCGCCAAGTTTACTATCCGGATTTATCCATTTTGATACGCCTCTTGATGTCACCTCGGAATAATCTTTCTTAAGATCAACGCCAGGATTGTACACCCATAGCTCTTTACCTGTAGCTGCAGTAATAGCAATGATGCGGTTTGTAGGTGTGCTAAAATAAAGCGTTCCATTCACCATTAAAGGTGTTGCTTCAAAAGCAGCTTTACGCGCGATATTTGTTCCTTCATACTGCTGTAATTCACCCGACTGGTAAGTCCATGCCACTTTCAGGTTTTTTACATTCCCGGTATTGATCTGTTTGAGGGGAGAGAAACGCATTCCACCCGGGTCGTTACCATAATTTGCCCATTGACCATTCTTTACAAAATTCGTTTCTCTTTCACTTTGTGATTTTTTGGTTCCCTGGCCACTACATGTTATCACGTAAAGAGATAGCAGAAAGCCGGAAAAGAATGTCTTTATCATGATTACAGGATCAGAATAAATTGTATGCAAGGTTTTTTAAGCGGCAGCCTCAACTTGGAAGGTAAGAAGTTTTATATTTAAAAGTCCACAATGTGTGTGACAAAAGTTTTGTAGATACTATTGCCAAATGCAGAGATGTTCGGTAACAACGAAAAATAGGGAATTGTTTATTTCTTATGACAATGAACTTACACCTAATCAGTCACAAATTGTTGAAGACATATCTTCCGATTTGAAATTTTTAATATAATAATTGGCGCGTATCCAAATCGGATGAATTCCAGCGGTACAAGAATGCGACCCCGCACATTCGGTCGGGGGCGATGATAAGAATTACCCACGCCGGACGTATAGTTATTCCCCGGCCACGAGTAATCTCATCACAACTCATTTTCCTCTCATCTCATACACGTAAGTCCCCACTTTCTTACCTAACTCCAGTCCTGTTTTATTATCCGATTGAAAATGAATTCCCGCATAGAATCTCGAGTCAGCACATTCTGTTGCCATTCGTCTGAAATACTCCGCATCGCCAGGAAAGAAATACCCGAGTACAGTGGCCGCGGCGGCGGAGGCAGTCGCATGGCCGGAGGGATAACCGGGAAATGGCGGTGTATTGACTAAGGGCTTGTAAGTAGTATCATATTGAAATGGACGAATACCCCAGTATGTATATTTCGCGTCCATAATGGCGATTGTGGCGTCGTGTAATGCAACGTTCATGACCGCGTAGATCCGGGCGCACATTGGTGTATTTTTGTCCATATGGTTTTCAAAGATCTTTTGACTGGCCAGTTGTGTCCAGAAATCGAAGCCGGTCAGACCGGCCCAATGATAGGCTGTATGGATAGAGCGGAAATCCTGTTTAAAGTTTTTCATTTCACTCATATCGCTTGCAAAGTCGGGAGGAGCAGGTGGTCTGAACTGGCTGCCTGTTTTTAGTAGGATAGGCTTGTAAGTTCCTACTAAAATACCGACAGGATATTCACCGCGCCAGCGTTTGGGATCATTATGCATCGTTCCCGTCCATTTCGCATCGGATCCATCTTTCTTAGCCTCCGCGATTAGCCGCATCGCAACCTGTTCACCTATTTGCCAGCCTGCATCAACATCGCTTTGAAATTGTACACCGGCATTGATCCTTGACTGAGCTGCTTCCTTCGCCAGGTTGAGGATTGAATCCGCAGACTCGGGGAAAAAATAGGCCAGCACATTTGCAGCTGCGGCAGCCGTTACAGCATGCTCGCAGGGATAAGAAGGCGATGCAGGATTGTCTACCACTGGTTTTATCGCAGGATCTATCTGTGAAGGACGTTTGCGTGCGTAATTATATTTTGCTTTCCAGGCGGCAACGGTCGCATCATAGATCGCCATATTCATCCATGCTGTGGGCGTACGAAAGAAAGTTCCGATATTCCGGAAGGAAACCATTGCGGTTGCTATTTCATTCCACCTGTAAGCGGGTGAACCAGCATCCCAATATTTTATCTGGTACAAAGTTTTATTGTCATTTTTTGCGAGTGTTTCCTTTATTGCAACCAATTCTTTTTGAGTCTGTTCCTTATCCGGTGGCCTGGCAATATTTACTTCACTGGTATTGACTATCCATGTTTTCCAGTTGCCTACATCGGGCTGAGTTTGAGAAAAAGCTTGAGAAGGAATATTACACAACAGGGCTGAAAGAATTATCAGCGTTGAAGGAAGAAGAAAACGGGAATGCGTAAACATAGAAAAGGTTTTAGTGAAGGATTTTTTATGAACTAGTTGAACCTGATGGTAAATTTCTCCAATAAACGTGTCGGCAAGAATCCCCAAAAACGGTGTAAGTAAATCCTGTTTTGTATTGCTATATGAAGTTATTGAGCCGTTATGCAAAATGATTTGCTCTGCGGTTCAAAAAATCAATTGTGGAGCTCAAAATTGAGTGCTGCTCTAAGCTGTTACTGAGGATGTTTGTTTGCGATATTGCAAAGGAGATAATCCGAAATGTTTTTTAAATACGCGGTCAAAATGAGTATTGTTTTTAAATCCGCTTTCAATAACGACATCCCTGACAGGCTTGTCTGAATTCAGTAATAACCGGCGGGAAACATCCAGTCTTTTTTCCATCAGCCACTGGCCAGGTGCTTTTTTATAAGCATTCTGGAAATCTCTTTTAAAGGACGATAGGCTGCGATGGCACAAGCGGGCAAATTCATGCAGATGCAAATTATACAGGCAATTGTCCTCCATGATATTTTGCAGATCATGTAACGGGCGAGGATGAGCGAGTTCACAGAAATAGCTTGTCAATGCCGGATTGTTTTCTATACCGATTAGGTTAAGCAATAGTTCCCGGAATTTCAGTTCCAGCAAATTTTCAGGAGGCTGGGCAGAGGATGAAAAATATGCGAGGATAGATCCGTAAAACGCGTTCATCACGGCATTTGTCTGCACGGGCAATACCTGATCCTTGGAACCCACCGAAGTATTTACACCGGAAATCAGGGGAATATTTTCCCGGACGAATGAACAGATGTATTCGTCGGGTACATAAAACAGGAGCACACAAAAAGGTTCGTTGCCAAATTTTTCAATACCAATACCACCTTTTTTCAGGAATACCGTAGAACCTTTTTCAATATACCAGGATCGTTCCCGGTTATACAAATGTTTTTTTCCGCTGAGAACATGTAAAAAGCAATTGTGTTCCGACCAGTCTTCTGATTTGGCAAAATCGGGTGGGCAATCCATGATCAGGAACAACAGTTTCTTACAGGAGAATTGTTTGAACAGGCTGGGATTGTCCTTTACAAAGTCGTAATTATTGAGCATAAAGCAGAGGTTCTGCGTCTTTAAAGGTAAATAAAATATTTTCCAGCAGAATGGTTACAGCCAGTAGCATTTAGAGTGAGTCTCTTAAACGAAGTAACAGAATCGCTTCTCCCCGCTTCAACGCTTATGAGTAAGGCAAAACAACGGTTAGGCATCACACATCAAGATTAATAGCGACCCTTAACGCTTTTAATCCGCTCACTCCCTGTAATTCTTCCAGCTCAAGAAATTCAATACCCGGTGTGAGCAGATTTTTGCTTTGGAGGAACATAATGTATTCCTGGTATTGCTGTGCTTCTTTCGGATTAGAATAAACCATGGCGATCTTTCCCGGCTGTGTAAGTCTTTCATTGGTTCCGGAAATACAGACTTTATCCAATCGCTTTTTCATAACCTCATATCGAATGTTGTAAGACCCTTCTACGTCAAAACGTCTTTCATCTTTCCGGAAGCTTATGGAAATAGCCTGGCCATGAATAAGTATAAGCTGTGTGGTTTGTAGGGGAACCTGTAATGATGGGATCAACTTATAGGTAACGCGCGCAATTTCAGCCATTGATTTTATTTGCCATAAACGGATGTTATTTAGGTATAGCAGATCAAACTGGTTATTGGGTGAAATGGATTGGCCGATATAAATATTATATTCAATTCCATCGGTTCGGTATTTTTCAAAATAATGCGGGTACGATCGTTGGATGATTTGTTCTTCCTGTTCAAGGTATCCCACTATCGCGTCATTGATCGCTCCCAGGCTTGTTTCAAATTCATTCCTGAAACGGTAGAGATAGCCGTCAAGATCATTAATTAGGACAAAATATTTTTCTGCAATTTCCCGGGCGTTGATATTGTTTTTTTGAAGATGTGTAAAAACAGGCTCCACTTCCTTTTCAAAAAATTCGTTGATCCTCAGTTCATCATCAGCCAGCAAACATTTTTCAATTTTTTCCCGGAAATGCCGGTTTTTATATACCAGCCCTTCCAGTAAGGGCAGCTGTACTTGCTGTTGTAATTTGTCCAGAGTTTCATCAACGAGGTTCAAGAGTTCTTTAAAGTCTTTTTGGATGGCCTGATTTCTTTCGGTAGATGAATTGCGAATATCAATGGCGCCATATAATGGATAAACATTTTCGAAAATAACTTTCCCGGTTTCGGTCGCACCGCCGCCGTTATGGTTATGCATACACTCCCATACTACTTCAGCAAATTTCCACTCCACTGAAGGCTGCAAAGCCGTAAATTTTTCCTTAATAAGTTTTTCGATTTTGTCATTGAAAGCGTCTCTGTTTTTTAGTAACGCAAGTGATAGAAGAGGCATGGCCGGTTCTATTCTTGCCAGCACCTCCTGGTTGAGCAGATTTGGTATTGGCGACGATAGTTCCAATATTCCTAACAATCCTTCATTGTTTTGAATGGGATAAATAATATAACTTCTCACCCCAGCCTCGTACAGATCTTTCAAAAAAGGGGCCATTTGAGTCATTTGTTCGCTCAATATAGAAATTGACATGGGCTCAGGATGCTCAGAAAGAAAGTTAATACACATACTGTAATTTGCCATACTTTCTTCATTGCCCCGTTTCCATTTTTTTCCCATTAAGCTATGGTCAGTACAGGCTTTATCAAGCACAAACTGTCCATTGAGTTTAACAAAAGGTGTTAATCCAACTTCCATTTCATTCAATCCTCCCAGTGCATGAATATTTCTTTTTAAATCGTCAAAACTCCCGGTATTCCATCCTTCCTGCCTAAGCAATATTTTTTTAATGGTATCGAGCGATTCCTGGGTGGTGATATCTTCTGCAATCCATACTCCAAAACCTTTCACCGCAAACAGGTCCAATGGCATTTTTTGCAGCTGTTGTTCCATGTCCATTATCCGGAAAGTATTTAAACAAACTGCACAATCCTGTATAAGTGGGAGTTTTCCCAATAGTTCGATATCAACGAATCGCCTGTCGTAACGTAACTTGTAATATCTTTTCAATCCTGTAGTATTATCAGTGACAGGATAGACCAGATCGGCAATACTATTTAGCTTAACACCATAAAACTTTTCAAGAATATGATCGTAAATCAGGTTGCATTGCGCTTGCCTTACGTATTCCGTCGACACATCAGCAGGTAAAAGAAAATGGTCCTCCTCTTCATCGATAAATAATTTGCCAAACGGTGGTGAATAATTGAAAATAGAAAAATGGTAGGGAACCGCCATGGTAAACATATTTTTTTCATGCTCACTCACCACAGGGAAAAGCGTACTGCCGAGTAACTCAAGAAGGCCCTGGTTTTTGTTAAGTAACTGCAAGTCTTTTACCGGTTGCAATAATGCTGGCTCAGCTTCAAACTTTTCAATCAGGTAATTATAAAACCTTGACCTTGTATCCGAGTTTCCGGTTAATTTGTCTTTTAAATAGTTAATAAAAGGAAGAAAGGAAATTGCGCTGTCTACCGGGAGGCTGTAATCTGCAATGCCAGGAATAACTTCAAGCATTTTCACTTTTTTCATAGGCTGGATTGCAGGGGTGATATCGTCCAGCATGGAGCAGTAATTTAAAGTGAGTAATAAAACAGGAAGAAATGAAGTTAGTAATTAAATATCATGAATCCACAGGTTTTGGGGTATAGAACACGAAGGCGGCCTACAAATGCTTGCCCGGTTGTAATTCGCCCTTGCGGAAAGTAGAAAGCGGAAATGTGTAAACATTTAGAAAAGACTTGGTGAAAATTTTTTAGTGCTAGTTGAACCTGTTGCCTGGGATATCTCGTATGGGAAATACCCATATTTTAAGAGATATATAATACATCGTACATAGTATATCAGACTACTTCTAACTTCGTACATCGCACATCACAATCGCACATATTTCTTACCGATGCTTCTTAAAAAGATTTTCAATCGCTGTCAGCCTTTTCTTCAATTCGTCAGCTCTTTCATCCGAGTCCCCGATCGTGTCTTTGGCATTTGAGAGGGCAGTCATTCCCTGGTCGTTCTTAATGGTAGGGTCTGCGCCTGCTGCAAGGAGAATACTTATACATTCCATCACCTTATTGGTATCGGCATTCTTAGAAATCGCCCTGAGCACGGCGTAATGCAAAGGTGTATTAGCTGCTTCATCAATAGCGTTTACATTCGCTCCCGATTTGATGAGCTGCTTCAACGTTTCGGCATTGTTGGCATGAGATGCCGCCGCGTGAAGGGCGCTATATACCTTTGATGATTTTGAAGCCTTGACGGCGGCGCCCGAAGTGACCAACAGTTGCATCATTGGCACATCGTCTTTCACAACTGCGATCATTAACGGAGTAGTTTGCCTGGAATTCTCCGGGTCGGGATCGGCACCCGCTTTTATAAGCGCTTTGACAATCTCGGAATTCCCGATGTGAACAGCGTAATGCAAGGGTGTATCCTTCTCTTCATCTACGGCATTTACATTCGCACCGGCTCCGATCAGGTAAATAGAAATTTGTGGATTAATGTCTTTATCTATTGCGCTATGTAGTGCTGTTGAACCACCTGGTGTTTTGTTATTCACTTTCGCTCCTGCTTTTACCAGAACTTTGACTGCTTCCAGGTGATTGCCGGAGATGGCCAGCGTTAACGGATACATTTCATTAAAATCCTGTACATCCACCATTGCGCCTGCCTTCAACAACAAATTTATCGCGTCTATACTGCCATTTAATGCGGCGTAATGGAGAGGAGTCCTATAGTGATAATCTACCTGGTTGGGATTATTACAGTCTGCCAACAGTTTCTTCAACTGAGAAATATCTCCACTATCGGTTGTTACATGCAAGGGAGGATCATATCTTTCTTCCCGGAATAAAGCCCTGTTTAACATCACTGGAAATTTCCACTGCTTTAGCTGCCTTGCCAGCGCATCGATCGTCATCGCATGGCCGAGAGGAGCTTCGTCCGCAGTAACCATTCCTACCAGGTTCGCCTTTGTATCGATTAGTGCTCCTCCTGAATGCCCGCTTTTGATATTGTTTGATTCAAAGACGATCTCTGCGTCTGTGATCTCGGAAATCTTATCAGCATCTACGGGCACCGACCAGGCGCGCCCATTTGGATTACCGATTGGAATCACTTCGTCCTTACGTTCCAGATTATCCTCCCGGCTCAACCGGTCAAACGAAAAGGCACATGCATTTATTCCCTGTGCTGCCAGGTTTGCAACGCTTAGCACGGCGAGATCCAGAGACTCCCCCGTGTTTACTTGCTTCAAAAGTGTCGCCTTAATTGATTTATCCGGAGCTGATTTAAATCGAACGAAGATATTTTGCGCTGGAGTTTTCCCTTTTTGAATAACGTGACTTGCAGTGGCGATCAACAAACGGTCTTTCTCATTGGCGAATATGATACCGGCGCCTACCGCTGAGTTTTCGCCGTCGTAATCAACACTCACCATCACAATTAATTGAACCGTTTGCGCCAGTTCCATTTGAAAATGGAATTCCTCATTTGTTCGCTGAGCAACAGACCTTATCGCAGGGAGGAACAATAGGGAAATAAACGCATAGAGGTGTAACAGCTTGTACAAAATGAAAGATTTGCCGGTTTCAGACTGATGCGCGTCTTAAGCGAGGCACACCGATTACTAACCCGAATATAAGTAATACAATACCCACTAACAACGGTAGGCCAAGCCGTGACTTTAACCAATCGAGATAACTCGGCATTAGGTTGATGTGGCTATTATTATTCTCACCCGTCGTCATACCACTCACCGTTCCAATGAAGGTTAGACCAATATGATCTTCCAATAGCTCAAGACCAGTGATTGTTCCATTCGACTTTTTAAAACGCACTTGTTTTCCCGACGATATCGACTGCTTTTTTCCACCAGGCCATTCAAAATCAAGCGTTCCCGACAAGATGGTTGAGACTGTACGCACAATAGGAGTCTCACTATCGAAATTTTGATCGATGCGCAGAAATGAAATGCTATCGGCGTCTATTGACGCGGGAAATATCTTATCCGATGATGATAAGAAACTAATATCGACGTCAAGTCCATCTTTGCCGGATTGCAAATTGAATAATCCAGGACTTGAAAAACTTAAGACCTCCGGCATGTATGGAGGAAGAACCATTTTTATAAATCCATCCGCCTGAACAGGTAGGTTAAGCGCTTTTTGTCGGAATGAAAACCGGTATTCACCTTTCACATCGGTGTTGCGAACAGCAATTCGAGTTGCGGCCGGTAATGGAAGCGCATCCACCGTAAGGCTACCGGAATGACCGTTCATTGTGTCCACAGATAAGAGAACCGCAGATGAAGAATCTGCAGCGCTGCCTTTAGATACCGTTTGCACCGCAGGTATTTGAACGTTTTCCACGCCGGATACACCAATCGAGGAAAGTTTCATGATGTTGGTCACCACCTGCTGTTCAGGCAATGTGAAATTCACTTCTGAAACAGAAAGTTCCAATCTGATCTTAGTACTTGCGACATGTCCAGAATGAAGGAAGACTACAAGCAACGTCAATATGATAAATGCAATAATCACTCCTTTCCAGCCAGCAAATTTTATAAAGCCCGGTCCCTTGTTTTCTTCAGTGATGGTTTCAGTCCCGACGGTGATAGGAGGTGTCGATGCAGCCTTGATAATCGCGTTTTTTATTTCTGCAAAGTTGTCGGCTGAAAGTTTTTGAGGATTCAGCGTATTGACGTTCTTCAACAATTGCGAGAGGACCGGCATGACGGAGGTTATCTCGTCATAGGTACGCAGGTCATCGGCAAACGTTCCTACATTTTCTAATTCAATTCCTTTTAGCTCTTGATTTAGTTCGTCCTTTTTATCCTCCCAGTAACTTAAGTAATCCACCCTGTCCTCAGGGTTGTATATTTTAGCGTCATCCAGGACGATGGGAAATATTTTTTTCAACATTTCATCTATATCAGAATTAGACCTTCGATAGATCTCGAGTAACTCCGACATGCAATAAGTTGACTTGAGATACTTGTCGCTTATCGCGACTACAATAAATTTACCCCTTCCAATTCTGCTTGTGAGATCAGATATGAGTCCTTTATATCTAAGATCATTCTTATCTCTTATGACGTTGAAGCCATCCGCTTTTAATGACTCATATAAATCATTTACTATCTTCTCCCTGTTACTCCCCGATTCGGTCTCATCTCCCCATGCATAAGAAAAGAAAATCTCAGGTTTAGAATTCATAACAATGAACAATGAATAGTGAATAATGAACAGGGAACAATGAACAGGGAACAATGAGTAATGAAGAATGAATAATGACAATTAATAATGAATGGTGAACAAAGAAACAATAGACAATGAACAGCTTCATTGTTCATTTTTCACTGTTCATTGTTCACTGTTCATTGTTCGTTGATCATTATTCATTGTTCACTGTTCATTGTCCCCGCGTTGTAAAACCAAAATTCAATTGCCTTTGTGCCGCCGCTTTTAATTTTAGCGCCTAGTTTCAAATAATAAATGCCCTTTTCTTTTGGCGTACCAATAGATATTTCAACCGCCCGCTCTGCTGGATAATAGCCATAGCCGAGCGCTTCTTCAGCCTTTAAAAATCGTTCGGGCTTTCCGTTTTGTCCAACCGCAGACAGGGTAATATATACCTCAGTCAGTTGTACACCTGGCATTAGGACTAACTTGTAAGTACTCGTGTGTTTGGCTTCAGCCTGGCTTCTGATCCTTAATGGTATGTGGACAAATCTCTCCGTATTACCAACAGGTAATTTAATTCTCCCGATTACACCCACATCACTTCTTCGTATGTTCAGGGAAGAAAGCACTCCGGAAGGCCATGCAAAAAAGGTATTGGCACCTGAGCTGTAAGCATCCATTCGATAATAAAGCCTTGGCCTAATACCCTGGGCTCTCAGATGGATCTCTTTGTTGGCGGGCGGTTTATCCCATTCAACCAAAATGGTATTTCCCGTGTTATCAAAATTTTCAAAGTATTCAGTAAAGGAAGCCACAAACAGGGTTGTACTGCTGACGGGGTTGATATAAAGTCCTTCGCAACGGTCACCCCTATCACGATATCCCAGGGTACCTTCCTTGATTCCAGGAAGTGATGGGTCGCAAATGACCTGGGCTGCCAGGAGATTAAAAAAGCTCCCGCTCAAGAAGTAAAAAAAGAGTGTAATTATTACCGATAACCTGTGCATCGTAGAATTTTGATAAGAATTTTTTGTACCCCGTAGTCCTCCCGACCCTCTCAACCCCAGGAGTTTGAAGCCGTTCTGCCGCTTTTAAAGGTCGAGCCGGACTAATAATACATATTACAAGTTAATCAAAAGCTGAATTAACGATGTGGGCATGAAATACAGCACAGAATTTATTGGAGATGCCAATTGCAAGTGATATTTTTTGCAACCCGAAACTGTATGATATCAAGACCTGGTTAATTTGAGCGGGCAATGAATTCGCTTCCAACTTACATCAACTCTATATCTTTATGAATCTTTTGCAACCGTGTGGTTAACGTCTAAATTGTCTTTATGCCATCACAAAGTTTCACATTACAGGTTTCACCCGAGATCGGTAAAGTGTCAGGAACGCTTATCGCACCCGAGAAACCGATATGCATCATGACATTTGCTCACGGAGCTGGTGCGGGAATGCAACACAGTTTTATGGTTGCTCTTGCGGAAGCACTTGCAGAGAAAGATATTGCCACGCTCCGATTTAATTTTCCTTTTACTGAAAATAGCTCGGGCAGACCTGATAAGCCGGAGGTTGCACATAAGACAATCGAGATGGCGGTTCTACACGCCAGAAAAAAGTATTCATCGCTTCCGCTCCTATTATCAGGCAAATCGTTTGGCGGCCGAATGAGTTCGCAATGGCTTGCGACGCAGCCAGACGGTGTGACAGGGATCGTCTTTTATGGTTTCCCTTTACATGGCATTGGCAAACCTTCTACTGAACGAGCCGAGCATCTCAAAAAGATAAAACAACCCATGCTGTTTTTGCAGGGAACAAAAGATAAACTGGCTGAATTTCCTTTAATAACCCAGGTGTGCTCGTCACTCAAGAATGCAACCCTGGTAGAACTGGAAGGCGCTGATCATTCGTTTAAAAAAGGAAAAGAAAATTTGATTCCGCGATTAGCAGCACAAACGAGAGAATGGATTGATGGTATTCTGTAAGAATTTGTTGAATCAGGCGCTTGCATCACCTCATTCTGCTGGATGAAAAACTTCATGCGGTCAGACGAGGACGTCAGACCGGGGCCTCCTGACGGTCCTGTGTCTGTCCGACAGTAGAGATGGCGCCAGGTAAACTATCTATGTGAGCCATATGTTCCCAATGTGTATATGCGGTGAAAAAGGTTTTACCCCACAGGTACATAGAATGCACATAGAAATGAATCAGTCGCATCTCCCTGCCCATAATTATATAAATCTTTCTGGTAATTGTGTAAAACCATCGCTCGAAAAGAGATTAATTTCAACGAACAAAAATGAAGGCAAGAAACGGGACTACTGTTGAGGGAATTACGGGTAAACGTCAAAATTGAAGTTATGGAACACCATCATGATCACCACGTGAAAACTGAGACTACACCACAAGACCATCATCCTGCTTCCAGCAAACCAAAAGTAGTCGATCATATTGAGATGAATCATTCATCTATGCATCATGATCATCATGCCATGATGATTGATGATTTTAAAAGAAGATTTTATGTCGTTTTGATTCTCACCATTCCAATCTTGCTGCTTTCGACCATGATCCAGCATTGGGTTGGCGTAAACTGGCAATTCGCCGGTTCTCAATATTTATTACTGGCGTTGTCCACTGTAGTTTTCTTTTATGGTGGTAGGCCCTTTCTACAAGGCTGGTTCCAGGAAATGAAGGCCTGGAAGCCAGGCATGATGACCCTGATCGGCTTCGCCATCACTGTCGCTTATGTGTATAGTGTAGCTACAATTTTTGGATTAGACGGCATGGATTTCTTCTGGGAACTCGCCACGCTGATCCTGATCATGTTGTTGGGTCACTGGATCGAAATGAAATCGATCGCAGGCGCATCAAAAGAATTGCAATTACTTGTGCAGTTAATGCCCTCCGATGCACATATGGTGCATCGCGATCATGTCATGGACGTGAAAACAGAAGACCTTAAGGAAAACGATATCATTCTTATCAAGCCCGGAGAAAAAGTGGCTGCTGATGGAATTATTATCGATGGAGAAAGCTATCTAAATGAAAGCATGCTCACAGGAGAATCAAAACCTGTGCAAAAAATAAAAGGAGATAAAGTTATCGCTGGCTCCCTGAACGGGAACGGTGCCATAAAAGTTCAAGTGTCGCATGGAGCGAAAGACTCTTATTTATCGCAGGTAATTAAACTTGTGAAAGACGCCCAGGATTCAAAGTCCAAAACACAACTGTTGGCAGACAAGGCAGCGCTTTGGCTAACGATCATCGCTATTGTGGCCGGTATAGCGACATTCCTGTATTGGTATTTTGATGGAAAGGCACTTTCTTTCGCCATGGAACGGATGGTTACAGTTATTGTAATCTGCTGTCCACATGCTTTGGGACTGGCAGTACCGTTAGTAGTTGCGAACTCAACTGCCCTTTCGGCAAAAAATGGCCTACTGATCAAAAACAGGACAACGTTTGAAAATTCAAGAAAGATAACAACACTGGTGTTTGATAAAACAGGTACTCTCACTGTTGGAAAATTTGAAGTATCGCGTATTTTATCTCTCAAAAACGATATAACCGATAAAGAATTACTACGGCTTGCCGCCGCATTGGAACAACAATCGGAACATCCCATTGCAACAGGTATCATCCAAAAAGCGAAAGAACTCTCTATTCCGATTCCTCCAACGAAAACCTTCAACGCGATAACGGGCAAGGGCATCGAAGCAACAGTAGAAGGCATGTCGGTGAAGGTCGTTAGTCCGGGCTATCTGAAAGAAAATAGTATTCCCTTACCTCCCAACTTTTCACCAAACGCTACTGAGACAGTCGTCTTCGTTCTTATCAACAACAACCTCGCAGGATATATTTCCCTATCCGATTCGATAAGGCCGGAATCGGCTGAAGCTATACAAACATTGAAAGAAAATAATATCAAATCTATTTTGCTTACCGGTGATAATAAGACCGTAGCTGAATCAGTAAGCAAAACTTTAGGGATGGATGATTTTTATGCTGAAGTGCTGCCGCATCAAAAATTGGAAAAGATAAAAGAATTACAAAGCAAAGGACAATTTGTAGCGATGACCGGTGATGGCGTCAATGATGCTCCCGCACTTGCACAGGCAGATGTCGGAATTGCAGTTGGAAGTGGAAGCGACATCGCTGCTGAAACCGCCGGAATTGTACTGGTGAATAGCAATCCAAAAGATATCGTCAGCCTTATTTTGTTTGGTAAGGCAACTTATCGCAAAATGATTCAAAATCTTGCGTGGGCTACAGGTTATAACGTCGTGGCTTTGCCGCTGGCAGCAGGAATACTATACAAACAAGGGTTGTTACTAAGTCCGGCCGCCGGAGCTATATTAATGAGCGTAAGCACAGTGATTGTAGCTATCAACGCAAGCATGTTAAGAGTAAAAAAGTGAGTAATTTCGCGCAAAGACGCGAAAGTGCAAAGAATTCTCCTTTGCGACTTCGCATCTTCTCGAGCATATCTTCAATCGGCTAGTCGGCTAATCATCACATCGGTGACTTCAGCTATGGCCTGATAATCGTTCCATCGCTTTTGCGAACCTGCCAGCTTGATTTGGTACCGATGGGATATTTAGCCGCCTCTTTCTCATTTATATCAACTCCAAGGCCCGGAACTTCGTTCACATACATATACCCGTTATTCATTGTAGGACAACCGGTGAATATCGTTTTTAGTTTATCTGAAAAATTAACGGCTTCCTGGATACCAAAATTCCAGACCGCTAAGTCGATATGTGCGTGAGCAGAATGTCCTACAGGTGAAACGTCGCCGGGACCATGAAAGGCTGTCTTAATATTAAACCATTCACCCAGTCTGGCGATTTTCATCGCAGGTGTTATCCCTCCGATTTGAGATACGTGTACCCTGATATAATCGAACCACTGATTCACCATCGGCATCTTGAATTCATTGATATTATTGAACAACTCGCCCATAGCAATTGGAACTGAAGTACTCGCTCTAAGTTGTTTAAACCATTCCATATTCTCCGGAGAAAAAGGATCTTCAATAAAATAAGGATGATAATCTTCTAAAGCTTTAATCATATTAATGGCATCCATCGGCTGAACTCGTTCATGAATGTCATGCAGCAATTCAACATCATCCCCACAAATTTTTCGAACTGTATCAAACATCTTAGGCACAGCCTTCAGGTAGGCGCGTTCATTCATATAGTTGTCGCCCTCGTAACCATATCCTGCCGCTTTGAAATCCGGTTTTTGAGCCAATGCTCCCACTCCACCATATCCGCCCTGCTGAATCCTGACATGACGATAACCCTCGGCAATAAATTTTTGCGCACTTTCAGCAACCGCTTCAGGTGTCGGCCCACTTCCATGCCCATAACAGTCCACTGCAAACCGGCTCTTTCCACCCAGTAGTTGGTAAACCGGCATGTTTGCACGTTTGCCTTTAATATCCCAAAGTGCTTCATCAAGCCCACTCAAGGCGTTGTTCAATACCGGGCCATTGCGCCAGTATGAACTTACATACGCTGAATTCCACATGTCCTCTATATTGTCAACATCTTTACCAACACAAAAATCATTGAGATAACTGTTGATCGCGGTAACCACTGCCACTGCACGTTGCGTGAATGTGGCACATCCCAAACCATACAAGCCTGGTTCAGTAGTTTCGACCTTCACGACTATAAGGTTGATTCCCTCAGGAGCAGTTGCAATCGCTTTTACACTCCTGATCTTTACTGGTGGCATTCCTTTTTTGTACGATGTAACGGCCGGTTTGTCCTGCGCACTTGCGATTGGACTTCCAAGCAATCCAAGCAGACCCGCCGTTGAACCCAATGCAAGCTTTTTTATACTGTCCCTACGGCTTGATGAAAATTCATTTTCAGGATTTCTCATATGTTGTCGTTTTAAAATTTAATTGGAATCAGGTTAATGCTGTGAGTGTAACTTTTTCTGATTTGCGCGTAAGTAAATGAATGATGATCCATGCCACCAGGTAAGTACATCCGCAGATCGTAAAGATCAGGTGGTAACCACCAGCCAGGTTGCCTGCTGCTTTATAGCTGTCCAGCAAACTTCCAATTAATATTGGAAACAGGATTCCTCCCACTGCTCCCGCCATTCCCGCAATGCCAACGACTGAACTAACAGCTTCTGTTGGAAACATGTCAGACGCCATTGTAAATACATTCGTCGCCCACGCCTGGTGTGCGGCTACTGCAAGACTGATCAGTGCTACTGCTGTCCATGCTTCTTTTGCAAACTGCGCAACAATTATAGATACTTCCAGCACTGCAAATATGATGAGTACCGTTTTCCTTGCTTTCATGACCTGCCATCCTCTTTTAATTAGCAACGACGACAGGTAGCCGCCGGCAATGCTTCCAATAGTCGTTGCTGCATAAATAACCATCAATTGGAGACTGGGCGTCTTCAGGTCGAGGGTAAAAATGGAAGAGAAATAAGACGGCAACCAAAATAAAAAGAACCAGTAAATCGGATCAATCAGACCTTTCCCGGTTATCATTGCCCACGTTTGACGTTGTAAAAATAATCTCTGCCATCTGATAATATGTTTTGCCGCGGCTTTATTGGTTTCAGCGTCTTGTCCGCTCGTGATCAGATTATATTCCTCAGCCGACAATCGTTTTTGCCTGGATGGAATATCGTAGTAGATTAACCAAAATATTAACCACACGAAACCAAGTGCGCCAGTGATCCAGAAGACTTCCTGCCAACCAAAGTAATTTAATATTATGGGAACGATAAACAGTGCAGCTACAACACCAATACTTGTTCCTGCATTGAAAATACCGGTAGCTAATCCTCTTTCTTTCTTTGGAAACCATTCCGAGACGGCTTTCATGGCAGCCGGAAAATTTCCAGCCTCCCCTATACCCAATCCAATCCTTGCCGTTACAAAACCAGAAACACTGCGTGCCAAAGCGTGTAACATTCCGGCTATGCTCCAAATTACTATCGTGATGGTGTAGCCCAATTTTGTCCCAATTTTATCAATGATCCAACCAAAACATAGCAGTCCTACAGCATAGGCGCCAGTAAACGCCATAATGATGTGAGCGAAATCTGTTTCTGTCCAGTTGAATTCTTTTTCAAGTATCGGCTTAAGAAATCCTATTATCTGGCGGTCAATGTAGTTAATGGTGGTGGCAAAAAACAAGAGCATAACGACGAGCCATCTGTAGTTTTTGATTTTTTTAGTTTGCATTCGATCGCTTTAGGGGCAGGAAGGATAATCGCGCAAAGGCGCGAAGAAGAGAGTCTTCACTTTGCGCCTTTGCGTCTTTACAAGAATAAAATAACTTACCAGTTATGAATCGCTCCATCAGGGCTTTTTAAATAAGGATGTGGGAATTTTGTGTTCGTCGTAACCTCCATTACAAACGTCACCTTTTTAGGATCAAACTTCACCCCCAGTCCCGGCGCCGGGTTGAGGTATAGTTTCCCATTTTTGAAAAGCATGTAATCATCGTTGAAGTAAGCAGGCCGCTCCGGTTCACCGCCAGCTAATTCCATCAGGCATCGTGATGGCGAGCTGGAGCCAAGTACATGCACCAGCGCCGCTGTCGATAAGGGACCCGTGAAATGTGGAATCATTCCTACGTAGTGTGTTTCGGACATAGAGCATATCTTCTTCAATTCTAATATACCTCCCGAATTTGGCAACGTCACCCGTGAATAATCAATCCACCTGTTTTCGATTAATTCATTAATATCCCATCGATCTCCAAACTGTTCGCCGACCGCGATGGGCACCTTTGTCATTTGACGCACGTTCTCATACACTCCCGGATTTTCTGATCTTACAATATCTTCCACAAAATAAGGTTCAAGTGATTCGAGCGCAGTACAGATCTTTATTCCGTCGGTAAGATCGAACCTTGTATGTAAATCAATCGCCCATTTGCCACTACCTCCTACCGCATCATCTATTCTTTTACAAAAGTCAATTGTCTTTTTTGCGTTTTCATAAAAGTCAAATGGTTGTTCTCCACTCCCACCAGTAGGACCAATGCGGTAAGTTCTTAATCCTGCTGCGATACAATCACGTGCTCTTCCTTCTTCGGTCGTTGCCTTCGAAGCCCTGAAGCCTGTTGCATAGCACTCAACATATTCACGCGTAGAACCTCCTAGTAGCTCATACACCGGCACGTTGAGTGCTTTACCTTTTATATCCCATAAAGCCATTTCCAATGCACCGAGTGCATGCAGTTTTTCACGTCCCGGCGGATAAAACATTCCGCGGTATAGGTATTGCCAGAGATGTTCGATTCTAAAAGGATCTTCTCCAATCATCATCTGCGCGCATTGTTCAATCATATCTTTCGAACCTCCCTCACCAATGCCGATAATGCCGCCGCTTGTTTCAATCTCAACGATGCCACGCGCCTGGTTGAACAATGGCTTGTTATAACCTGGAATACTGTAGTACCGGATCTTTGTAATCTTAAGATTAGATGTTGCCGTGTTTGTAATAGCTGGGAATACATTTGCCATTGATGACCCGGCCATTACAGCCGCCGACCCTACCAGCGCGGATTTGATGAATTTTCTTCTTTGCATAATTGAGACTTAAAAAAATATCATTATATCGAAGGACTTGCGGTAATGAGGACAGCTTTAAAAAAAATCGTGAATCCAAACTTCGTGTCCTTGTGTCTGCTCTCTGTGTTCTTTGTGATCCTCCTGACTGCACAATCAACCGGATCACCAAGGACACGAAGAGAAGACACCAAGAACACGAAGTAATTTCTCAACAGAAATGTCGGAAAATTTTTCGATTGAATCTGAGAAATTGCTTGCGTTTAATTTTTTCATACACCTGTGACGTCTATGAAAAGATTCTACTTCACAATTTCCCTGACATAGGAAACCAGGGATTGACTACCCGCTTCACGAGGAATATCAGCTGGAATCTTTCTTAAAAACCATTTGACTTCCCATACCAATGAATCTCCCGGCTGAAGTACCCTGTATTCACCCTGCTGTTCAATTTCGACATATAACTTGTTCGGATCCGCATACACTTCTACTTCCGATTCGCCCGGAGCCGCTTTCTCAGCAGAGATGTTCAAAAATTTCTTGATGAATATCAGGTCTTCATTCACCTGAGCTATCCAGCCTTCCGATCCGTCAGCAAAAAATTTGTTATGCTTAGCGGGAATTTTATTTTCATCATACACAAACCATGTAATTCCATCTTTATCCTCCGCAAGGCCAGCCATGTTTCCCCAACGGTTGCCTGTTCCTTTCGGATAGAATGCAAAGCCCTTTGTGTGCACCCGGGTAACTTCCCAGGGCGCTACGGTTCTTACGGAATCAGACCGATTGATGATGGTGTACTTAATATTGAAAGAATTGTTCTTTGAATCACCGTAGATTTCTTTGGAAAATACATAGCCAAATTTGGAATCTTTCCGGCTTACCATTTTGATCACTTTATTTTCTACACGAACCGAATAGGGCTGCTCATCTAATTCCGGTGGCAGAGTTCCACCCCATTCTTTTTGAGGACTGGGCCATAAGGAAGAACCCCAATATTTTGCATGAACGTCCTTACCCGTAAAGAAATTTCTGCCCTCTAATTTCATGGAAGTAATTCTGCCACCTGTTTGGGGATCTATTTCCAAAATACTGTTGCTGATCTCAATGCGGTAAAAGCCACCTTCCTCTTTCGGAATCGCTTTTTGAACCCTGCATCCGATAATAATAAACACGGAAAGAAGGATTGAAAGTTTCTGCATCGTCCTTCTATAAGATTTGCTGTTGTTATACATTCGCGACAAATGAAACTTATTTTTTTTATATTTCCGTCTTGTTGAATAGTGCAAATCGATTAAGATACTCGCCATTTGCGTCACAAAAGTAATAACCAAACTACATCATGAAATTTTTTGTTTTCCTTGTCACTGGTGCGCTTATATTATCAGGTTGTACAAATAAAGATGAAAATGATTGGCCCAATTACGGCGGCAATAAAGCCGGAAACCGCTATTCTTCTTTGCGAGATATCAATGTAAAAAACGTACAGGATCTACAAATAGCCTGGACGTATGACACAGGTGATGATTCAGCACACAACAAAATAGCCAGAAATGTTGAGATCCAGTGCCAGCCGATTATGGTCAATGATGTATTATATGGAACCACTCCGCTATTGAAATTGTTTGCAGTGGATGCCACAACGGGTAAGGAATTATGGAAATTTGATCCGTTTCAAAGCGAAGAGCCAAATCTGCATCCAAGTCGCGGCGTAGTATATTGGGAAGGTGGAGAGGATAAAAGAATCTTATACACGGCGGGCTCATTTTTATATGCCGTCAATGCACTCACAGGAGAACTGATAAAAGAATTTGGTAATAACGGACGCGTCGACCTGCATGAAGGCCTACACCACGATAGTCTTGGTCATGATGTATCCGATCTCTCTGTTAAAGCATCAAGCCCTGGTATTATTTATAAAGACATTTTTATTATTGGATCAAGTGTGTCGGAAAGAGGAGATTCAGCTCCGGGATATATCAGGGCTTTTAGTACAAAGACCGGAAGGCTGGTTTGGGTTTTTCGCACAATACCACTTCCGGGTGAACCTGGCTACGAGACCTGGCAAAAAGATTCTTATAAGAAATTCGGCGGCGCGAATTGTTGGGCAGGAATGGTGTTGGACGAGAAACGCGGAGCTGTCTACTTCGGAACAGGTTCTCCTTCTTCCGATTTTTATGGCGGCGATCGCGCTGGCCAGAATTTATTTGCTAATTGCATTTTATCGCTGGACGCATCAACCGGGAAATTGAATTGGTATTTCCAAACGATATATCATGACCTCTGGGACAGGGATATCGCCTGTGCGCCAAACCTGGCAACGATTAAGCATGAGGGAAAGATGGTTGACGTTGTAGTACAGGCAACTAAAGATGGGTTAATTTATGTTCTCGACAGAGATAAGGGAACTTCTTTATTCCCGGTGGAAGAACGATCAGTGTCAATAGCAGGATTACCGGGTGAAAAACCGTGGCCTACGCAAAAATTTCCATTAAAACCCGCGCCGCTTTCCAGGCAGGTATTAACAGCAGATGAAATAACAAACCTATCGCCGGAGTCAAATGCTTTTGTAACAAAACGTTTCGACAGCACTCGGTCAGGAGATAAGTTTATGCCGCCAAGCAAAGAAGGAACTCTATTTTTTGCAATAGGTGGAGGCGCTGAATGGGGTGGCAATGCAATTGATCCGTCGGGAGTTCTCTATCAAAACGTGAATGAAATGGTTTGGGATATTCGAATGATGGATTTGAATTCGCCTGAGATGAAAAAAGAGCTGATGACACGCGGCAATAAATTATATATTACTCACTGTGCGAGTTGTCATGGAGTTGACAGGAAAGGCACATCACAGGAGTATCCAGGTCTTATAGATATTAGTGATAGATTGGCTAATAACCAAATACTTGAAGTCATACGAAACGGCCGCGGAAGAATGCCATCCTTTCAACATATTTCCGCAAGCGACAAAAGTTTATTGGTAGATTTCTTATCGAATAGAGAATTAAAAACATCAACAAAAAATACAACAGATAGCTCTTTGATTAATGACAGGAACAACGTCTTTCCTTATGCGCCACCGTATATCTTAAAGTCTGGCCTAAACCGGTTTTTCGATCCAAATGGATATCCTGCAATCAAACCACCATGGGGCACATTGAATGCTGTTGATCTCAATACGGGTGAATACTTGTGGAAAGTTCCGTTGGGTGAGTATCCTGAACTTACAAAGAAAGGAATTCCTGTCACAGGAACAGAAAACTACGGCGGTCCTATTGTTACGGCCGGAGGACTTGTGTTCATTGCCGGAACCAAGGATGAGCGTATAAGAGCATTCGATAAAAGCACCGGTAAAGTCGTTTGGGAATACCAGTTGCCTGCCGGAGCCTTTGCCACACCAATTACATATCGGTCGGGAGGAAAGCAATATATTGTCATTGCAGCAGGCGGTGTAAAGAATGGTCATAAGCCTGGTGGAAAGTATATTGCTTTTGCGTTATAATGAGAGCGAAGGTCCTTCTTCCTTGGTGCCTCGCGAGGACAGGGGTACAGATGCCCCGAGAATTGTTCGCGCAAAGACGCGAAGGCGCAAAGCAAATTACCCTTTGCGTATTTACGTTTTTGTGCAAAGTTCTCCGCGTCCTTAAGCCAGCATCAAACATACCGCCCGACACTTCCCGTTTTTCCATCTTCACAATCAGGTTAGAAGACTTCCATAATTGATTCTGGTACATAGCCTTTATTAAAATATTATGGGCTCAGGACGATGCTTAAAACCAGAAACGCCTTCACAATGTTGGGGCAGAATTTGATGTCAGGAACGAGGACACAGATCCCTATAGATCAGATTTTTCTTTTTTTAGTTTGGTGGCTTCATCTTGTTGTAAGTGTCTATAATAAAAGACCAAAATATTGCACAGGCAGGAGCCATACCGCCTGGTAATATTTTAATGGATAACTGTAAATCCTCACGACCGAAATCAATTTTAGCTTTTGCACTCTCTTATTTAATAACTAAACACATGCAAAATATCTAATACAACGAAGTGAAGGGCAATAAGCGCTGATGTAAAGGCACTAATCCGTTGGCCCTCATGATTAGGAATTATTAAACCAAGTTAATATGAAACGTTTATTCCAAAACGCAACAAATTTTTTCTTGTTCATTTTCCGGGTAATAGGTACGAAAGCAACTCCTAATAAAATATGGATAGTGGCTATTCTTTTACTGCCCTGTGCCTTAAGAGCCCAAAAAAAGGAACGACAGGAAGATACCACTTATTACCAGACACTCATACCAGAGGAAAAACAAGGCCTTTTGAAAAATGTGAGTATGATAGCAAA
>DAINQQ010000068.1:0-1290 GCA_036742645.1 Flavitalea sp. | reverse complement strand
GATTTGAATCCTATTGATGTATACGAATACTCCGACATCATCGAATACGCCGATAATTTTCTTACTGGCGTTGGGTTCAGCTACCAGGTAAACAAGCAACACCAATTCACTTTCCAAATCCTCGATTCGAGGACAAAGACCTTTGATGAACTCTATGGCCCTCAACCCCAATTAGAAGAATCGAAAGTGCCCCTGGCGTTAGTACTTAACTGGAGAGGTTCTTTTTTCGGTGGAAAATTTAATACGATCTGGTCGTATGCGCGTCATAGAGAAGCGAAAGACACCGTTAATGATAAAGAAATTGGCATGAATTATATCGCTCTCGGTAACCAACTTAAACTGGGGAAACTTACAATTGACTATGACTACAAATTGAGTGACGAAGATCTTGATCGCACAACTATTGTAAGTGAAACAGTTCCCGACAACCTTTATCCATATGCGTTAAGAAAAGCGCTTTATATTGGTCATTGGTTAAATATAAATTACCGGGTACGTCCAAAAATTAACCTGGCCTTGGTTCTTATGCTTGACATAGCAAAGTATAAAGACAACATTGATCCATTGAAAAGTTCTGATGAGATACGGGATGCATGGGGCTATATTCCTACCATTGAGTACTATCCTTTTAAAGACCTGAATCTTCGTTTTTATGCGAACTGGGTTGGAAGATCTTATAAATATTCTGACTATTCAAAAACCCGGTTTGGAGCTAAGGACTATGATACAGGCAGATTTGCAATTGGCTTCGTTTCGCCACTAGGAATATTCTAACAAGCAAAAGTTAATAATAGGAAGGATGATTGACAATGTTTGGAAAAAATAAAAACGATCGGAAAAAAACGGATAATCTCTTATGAAATATGGTTCACTTTTTATAGCCAGTTCGGTGATTACAATTGGGCTATTTCCGTACCAGACATATGGACAAGAACCAAAAAAGGTTCCCGATGGTACCGATGGGTTGGAGCTTACAGTGCGTGAAAAAGATTCGGCATCAAAAAAGCTTCCGCCAAATGAGTTCAATGGTTCTCTCACGACCTTTAAAATAGGCTTAGGATTAATTTATGACGCCGTTGCATATAAGCAGGATGATGTTTTCAAAGAGCAGATGACCGAAGGCGGCTTTAATTTAAAGGATAAAGTCAAACTGCGGGACTTCCGGGTTCTCGGCAGCGGAGTCCTTAGAACCAAGAGAAGCCTTTCATGGAAGTTCGCTTATATGTGGGATGGAGATAAAGAAAGTTGGCTTGTCCGGGAGACTGGTATCACGATTGGCGTGCCGGAACT
>DAINQQ010000067.1:0-25430 GCA_036742645.1 Flavitalea sp. | reverse complement strand
GAATAGTTATAGCTCAGGTGTTGATTAAGGAATGAAATATTACATCTCAACTTCGCAAACGACCTCAAAGTTCCCCACCGGGCGATTTAGAAGGCGTTACTCCGTTCGCAAGCTTTTCACAGGGTTTGCGATCGCTGCTTTCACTGCCTGGTAGCTTACAGTAAACAGGGCGATCAGGATAGCAATAAATCCGGCTGAAGCAAACACCAGCCAGCTGATGCTGGTTCGATATGCAAAATCCTCCAACCAATTATTCATGACCGTCCAGGAAATGGGAGCGGCAATAACAAATGCAATGACGACCAGCTTAAGAAAATCGGCCGAGAGCAGAGCCACGATGTGGGCGCTTGACGCACCCAATACCTTTCTGATACCGATTTCCTTCACCCGCCGGTTGGTCGATAAATGTGCAAGCCCAAATAGCCCTAAACAGCAAATGATGAAGGATAGAATTGTCGCGATGGTTACTACTTTATGCCAGCGTTGTTCCTGCATGTATTGCTTTGCATTGAGCTCATCCAAAAAATCATACTGAAAGATTGCATTGGGCATTGCACCCTTGTATATGCGCTCCAGAGCAGCTATTGCCTGTTTTTGTTTTGATTTTTGAACTTTCACCCAGATGCCTCCATCAGGCCATTCATTCATATACATGACCATTGGAGTTATCGGCTCACGAAGGGATCCGAAATGGAAATCCTTTACAACACCACTAATCACTTTCAAAGAACTGTCGTAGTACCTGTTGATTTTGACTGAGGCTCCAATTGGATGTTGCAATCGCGCTGCTTTAACGAATGCTTCATTAACTATTGCACCCTGCTTGTAATTCCCTGTCGCCCGTGAGAAATTTTGCCCTGCTTGTAAAGGGATCTCCAAAGCCGGCAGGAAGTTTTCATCAATACTCTTATACGTTCCTTTAAACACCCGATTGTTCACATACATGTCTTCATTCGATCCATCACTTCCAAACGATGCCATGATGATCGATGGTTCTTTTGCAAACTCGTTTTTTGCAAAGCCGATTGCCTTCTTGTAGTCTCTGTCTCCCCAAATGGCTGTACGTATTATCTGGTTCGGATTATAACCGAGGTCCTTTGTCCGTATATAATCCATCTGGTTATAGTAAACGATGGTAGATGTTAGCAGAAATACTGTCAATGAAAATTGAAGCACCACCAGGCTGCGGCCTAGCAGGTTCCGACCTGATAACTTTTGCTTATTATAAAGTACCTCTGAGGGCTTGAAGTTTGAAAGAACATAAGCAGGGTAGACACCGGTTAAGAGGATGATGCCGCTCAGCACGGAAATGAAATAGGCGACGAGCTTTATATCGAAGGCTTCTGATAAATTCAGCTGCTTATCTGTGAGGCTATTGAATAAAGGAAGAGAAACATTCATCAATAGCATTGATAGAAGAAATGATATAACGCAAAGTATAGCTGATTCATTCAGGAACTGGAGGATGATCTGTTTTCTACTGCCCCCTGCGATTTTTCTTACGCCAACTTCCTTACTTCTTTTCAGGGAATTGGCTATGCTGATGTTGATGAAATTGATTGCTGCCATCAATAAAATAAACAGGGCAATACCGGCGAACATATAAGAATAGACAGGGCTGCTTCCATTGATAATACCACCTTCTGCATTACCTGTTGTTCGCATCAGCGGGTTCAGATGGATGGCCGTGATTGGTTGTAGGCCATAACTGATTTGAGGATTGTAACCATATGTCTTCACGTTTTCTGCCAGTTGCTCTTTCGCGTGTAATGCATACACCCGATTGAACTTCTCGACCACTGCGTCTACATTTGCAGAAGGATGAACTACGACAAAGGTTCCCAAATAGGCATTCAGCCAATTGGTGTCTTCGAATGATAGATGCAAGAACTTGAATGTGAACAATGCATCAAACTGCAGGGAAGAATTTTTCGGAGGATTTTTTACGACGCCGGAAATGATCAGCGGCTTACCAAGTTTTTCAAATGAAGGATCAGCATCCAGCTGCAGCATTCTGCCGATCACATCAATGCTGTTGAAGAACTTCCTGGCAGTGCTTTCCGTAATGACCACCGAACCTATGTCTTTCAGCGCCGTTTTCATATCACCGCGCAATAGTGGAAACGTAAATACATCAAAGAATGTGTCATCCACAAAGATGGGCTGCAGTTTGAACACTTTATCGCCGGAGGAAGCAGTGCTATAAATATCACCACCCAGAATTCTTACATATGTTTTTATCTCGGGAATGGATTCCTTGAATGCGGGTCCCTGTACCTGTCCTGTACCACCGATTGTTGCAGAGGCGGAGCCCTTGTTTTCAATCAGCGTAGTAGTGATGCGGAAAAGGTGAGGATGGTTTTGATGAAAGTTGTCGAAGCTGTGTTCGAATTTCCAGTACAGAACTGCTAATAACATGCATGTTATTCCCGTAGCAAGCCCCAGGATATTAATAATAGAATATAACCTGCTATGCCATAGATGCCGGAGTGATATTTTCAGGAATGTCTGCATTTACTTCATAGTTGACGTTTCATAGTCGCTTAGAGTTTAAGGTTCAAAGTATGCGGGATGAAAGTTTACATGTACATATAACTTTAAACATTAAACGTTAATCCTTAAACTTCATTCGGTCCGCAACGATTTCACAGGGTTAGCAATCGCCGCTTTAATTGATTCATAGCTTACAGTTATCCATGCGATCACTAAGGCAGCCAGTGATGCTGCTAAAAAAATTATCCAGTCTGGATTCACCCTGTAGGCGAAGCTGTTTAGCCAGCTGTTAATAGCAAACCATGCAACGGGAACTGCAATTATCACGGCGATTAATATTAGTATTGTGAATTTCCTTGATAATAAATACACCACATTCCAAACAGACGAACCCAATACTTTTCTTACTCCAATTTCTTTGGTGCGTTGTTCAGCCATGAAAGCAGATAGTCCATACAGTCCCAGGCAAGAAATAAAAATGGCAAGTATGGCAAATAAATTGAAGAGCTTGCCCATGCGATTTTCTCCTTTGTAGAGAGTAGCCAGGTCCTGGTCAAGAAAACCATAAGAAAACGGATATGCCGGATTTAGGTCTGTACTGATTTTTCCCAATGCCTTTATTGTAGCTTCAACTTTGCCAGGCTGTGCCCGCACCACGGCAACGCCACCCCAACGGTTTAAACCAATAATCATAGGTTCGATCGGGTTTTGAATCGGTTTGTAGTTAAAATCCTTGACTACACCGATGATAGTACCTTTTATGTCCCATAAAGTAAGCGGTTTGCCGACGGCATCAGATACTTTCATTCCCATTATTTGCACTGCTTTTTCGTTCAGAATAAAATTATTCGTGTCAGCCTTAAATTCGGTCGAAAAGCTTCTCCCACTAAGTATTTTCATTTGATAAACATCAAAGAAATTTTCATCGACAAAAAGAGTGGGAAATACAATTTGTGATTTTGGATCTTTTCCTTCCCATTGTACACTAACAGTACCACTGGTCAGGTTTGTTGGTAAATCATTGGAAACGGTATAATTCGCCGTAAGGGGGTTTTGTTGCAGTTCAGCTTTTAAAGCCTGTTGCTTATTCCACATTTCTCCGATCATCGGCATATACAGCACGTTCGATTTATCAAATCCGAGATTCATGTGTTTGATAAATGTAAGCTGCTTGTATACTATCGCGGTGCCTGCAAGCAACACAATTGATACGACAAACTGAACCACTACAAGGACGTTTCGAAAAATTAAATTCCCTCCCTTGTTCTTTGTATTTCCCTTCAACACCTCTACCGGCCGAAAACCGGAAAGGAACAAAGCAGGATAGCTGCCGGAGACAAGGCCTGTCAGCAACGCTATACCAACCAGGCTTAATATCAGTTTGCTGTCCAAAAGATGGATAGCCAGTTTTTTACCTGCAAGGTCACTGAAAACCGGCAACAACAGCCATACTAAACCGACAGCAATTAATAAAGAAAGAAATGATATGAGTAATGATTCGCCCAGGAATTGGCCAATCAACTGTTTACGACCTGCGCCTATTACTTTACGAAGCCCTACTTCTTTGGCACGTCTTGCGGAACGGGCTGTTGCAAGGTTCATAAAATTGATACAGGCTATAGCAAGTATAAAAAGCGCGACCACAAAAAATATATTGACATACTGTATATTCCCGTGGCCGGGCAAATCAACCTGGTAATTGGAATGCAGGTGGATAGATGTTAATGCTTGCAGATAAAAATCAACTTTTAGCTCTGCCTCATTTACATGTTGTTTATAAAGTTGATTAATCTGGTTGTTTAAACCCTCAATTGCAACAGGTGTTGCTTTGAAGTTCTTATCTAACTGGATGTATGCGTAAAAATTAAAGTTCTTCCATGTATTTGTCTTCAGGTCATTATCTGATTGCGCAATGGACGACATAGGAAGAATAAAATCAAACTGCAGATGCGAATTAGATGGTATGTTGGTTAATATTCCTGTTACCGTTACGTCATTGCCATTATTTTTTTTGAGTGTTTTACCCATAGCGTCTTCCTGGCCAAAATACTTTTTTGCCATGTCTTCAGTGATTAGTACGGCATCAGGTCGCATCAAGGCGTTTTCCCGGTTTCCTTTTACCAGCGCGAATGAAAATACTTGCAGAAAGGTCGAGTCAGCATAAAAAACTTTTTTTTCTTCGAATTTGCGGGTGCCGGTTTCAAATACATTCGTTGAAGGATGACTTAAGCGGACATAGTTTTTTACTGCTGACATTTTTGCTTTCAACTCCGCAGACATACCGGCACAATTGACAGCAGCATTAAAATCCCCGGCCTTGCCTGTTAGGCGGTAAATTTCGTGCGCATTTTTATGAAACCGATCATAGCTAAGCTCATTTGTCACCCACAATAAAATGAAAATACTGCATGCCATGCCAATGGCTAGCCCTGCAATGTTGATGGTAGCAAATGCTTTTTGACGAATGATATTCCGGAAAGCTATTTTAAAATAATTCTTTATCATGGCTGATCAGCTTTTATTCTGTTCTCAAACTTTTGACAGGGTTTGCTATGGCAGCTTTAATAGCCTGGAAGCTGATGGTCAATAAAGCAATAAGCGTTGCCAGAATTCCAGCCATTAAGAAAATCCACCACGATACGCCGATACGATAGGCAAAATCCTGGAGCCATGTGTTCATAGCAAACCATGCAACCGGAAAAGCGATCAGAGAGGAAATAGCAACCAGCTTTACAAAATCTTTTGATAACAGGTTTACAATATTAGATGTGGATGCACCGAGCACTTTACGAATCCCGATTTCTTTTGTACGCTGCATCGTGCTGTAGGAAGAAAGTCCAAGCAAACCGAGACAGGAAATAAAAATGGCGAATACCGCAAAATTGAAAAAGAGATTGCCGAAATGATCTTCGGCGCGGTACTGCCTGTCAAAAAAATCATCCAAAAAGTTATATTCGAACGGCCGGCTAGGAATGAATTGACTCCAGTTATTGCCGATTGCCTTCAAGGTAGCCGGCAGATTTGCAGCGGATACTTTTATAGAGATCATTCCCAATCCCCATGGCTCAAAGCGCATAACCAATGGCGGCACATTCTGCTGCAGAGATTTGTAATGAAAGTCTTTCAGCACGCCGATAATCTGTCCTTTTTTTCCCCATTGATCAAACTTTCTCCCTACAGCTTCCTGCGGACTACTATAACCTAACATTTTTGACGCGGCTTCATTGATTACCATCGCCCGGGTACTGTCTGTTGCAAAATCTTTTGAGAATCCCCTTCCTGCCGCCAGTTTTAAATCGTATTGCTTTATATAGTCGAAGTCGACAAAAAATAAATCAAGATTGCTTTTCTGCATTTCACCTTTTTTATTTTCAACCTGTGAGTATGCAGAATTGGAACCGCCACCCGGCACATGCGATGAATAAGTCGTTGATAGTACACCCGGAATAGAAGATATGGATTGCTTAAAGGCATCTTTATTTTTATCGAAATGGGTATTGATAACAATGGTCTGCTCTTTGCTGAATCCAAGATCCTGGCTGCGCATATAATTCAGTTGCCTGTATACTATAATCGTTGCAGCAATAAGAATAATCGAAATTGTAAACTGAAAGACAACAAGGCTCTTTCTTAATATCAAACCTCTTGTACCTGTGGAAAAACGGCCTTTCAACACGCTTACTGGTTTAAATGAAGACAAAACCAGGGAAGGATAAAAACCTGCAACCAGGCCGATAGAAACGGAAAGCATGAACAGGATTACAATATGAAAAGGATCGGTAAATATGCTACTGCTGATTTCCTTGCCGGCAAGCTGGTTAAACAAAGGAAGGGCGATAGCTGATAAAACAACAGCTAATACAAATGCAATAAGACAGATAATAATGCTTTCGCTGATAAATTGTCTTGCCAATTGAAATCGTACAGCACCAACAACTTTCCGGATACCTACTTCTTTTGCACGTTCGGCACTTCGTGCAGTGGTTAGATTAATAAAGTTTACACAGGCAATCAGTAATATAAATAAAGCAATAGCCGAAAAAATATAAACATTATTAATATTGCCGCTTATAAATCCACCACGCTTTGAATGAAGATATACCTGCTGCAATGGTTCAAGACTTAAATAGTCCTGCATTTGCAACTTCTTTGCTTCTTCACCATGATGAAATTCCTGGAAAGCTGGAAACTTTGCTGCCAATGCTTTTACATCCGTATGAGGCTTTACAAGGATATAAGTATAATTGGTATGATTGGTCCATTCACTGTCCGACATTGCAAAACCACTTACCAGCTTGGAAGATGACTGCGATAAAATCATATCCGTTTCTATCTGCGAGTTCTTTGAAATATCTTTCATTACCCCGGTAATCTTTGCATTGATGCCAGCGCCCGTAACTTGTAGTTCCTGGCCCATCGGGTTTGTATTGCCGAAATACCTTTTTGCTGAAGTTTGCGAAATAACAATACTCATGGGCTCAACGAGCGCCGTGTTTTTATCACCAGCTATCAAGGGAAAATCAAAGACATTAAATAATGTGGAATCGGCCAATACTGATTTTTCTTCCTGGAATTTAATGTTTCCTTTTTTCACCAAAATCCCTTCCGGGGCAATACGTACTGCATCTTCTATTTCCGGAAAATCTCTTTTGAGATT
This sequence comes from Flavitalea sp., assembly GCA_036742645.1. Taxonomy (GTDB): domain Bacteria; phylum Bacteroidota; class Bacteroidia; order Chitinophagales; family Chitinophagaceae; genus Flavitalea. Next base: position 18,280 of record DAINQQ010000067.1, on the reverse strand, counting down.
AATGGCAACCGGAGAAGTTACCGCGCTGGAATTGATCGTTTCCGTCGGCGTCTTTACGTCAGCAACTACGCGATAGATGCGATCAGACTTCGAATGAAAATTATCATAGCTTAATTCAAAACTTACGTATAGGAAGATGAGGAAGCATGCTGTCATTCCGACAGCTAATCCCATAATATTGATCAGTGAAAATATCTTGTGTCGCCACAGATTACGAAAGGCGATTTTCAGATAGTTCTTAATCATGGCTTTTTAGTTTTAAAAATTCAATAGCTCACAAGTACATCAACATTGCCTTTCCCTATTCACCATTGACAATTCACTATTCCGTTCTCCTGCTTCACTCTGTTCGCAACGACTTCACCGGGTTTGCGATAGCCGCTTTGATTGCCTGAAAGCTCACGGTAAATACGGCGATTAATATGGCAATGCCTCCAGCTAAAACAAACATCCACCAGCTAATCTTTGTGCGATACGCAAAATCCTGTAGCCATGAGTGCATGAAGTACCAGGCTACCGGCATCGCAATGAGAAACGAAAGGAGCACCAACAGTAAAAATTCCTTTGATAACAAATTGATGATGCCCTGTACAGATGCGCCCATCACTTTCCGGATACCGATCTCCTTGGTTCGTTGCATCGTGCTGTATGAAGCAAGTCCTAGCAAACCCAAACAGGAAATAAAAATGGCAAGGATGGAAAAATTTAAAAACAAATTCCCAAATCTCTCTTCCCCGCGATATTGCCTGTCAAAGAATTCATCAAGAAAATAATAAGTAAAAGGCCTGTTAGGTATTAATGTTTTCCATTTATTTTCAATCGCTGCCAAAGTAGCGGGCAGATTAGCCGCTAATACATTTGCAGAAACAAGATTAGCTCCTCCCGGCTCGATGCGCATGCTTAAAGGCTTTATAGGCTGTTGTAGTGAACGGAAATGGAAATCCTTGATCACACCAATTATTTTTCCTTCACGTCCCCATTGTTTGAATCGTCTTCCAACCGCTTCTTCCGGTGAACTGTAGCCGAACATTTTTATCGCGGCTTCATTGAGTACCATAGCCTGTGTAGTATCAGTAGCAAAGTCTCTGGAGAAAGCTCGACCTGCAAGCATTTTGATCTGGTATTGATCGATATAGTCAAAATCAACAAAGTAAAGATCAAGGTTCGCTATCTGCAGGTCGCCCTTTTTGTTTTCTATCTCTGAATATGCACCCGGGTTGCCGCTGCCTGGTACGCTGGATGACAATGCGGTCGATTTTACAGTTGGTATGGATTTGATTGCCTCGTTAAATGCGTTTTTGGCCGGGTCTCCGTTTGTATCCATAACAATCATCTGATCTTTGCTAAAGCCCAGCTCCCGGTTACGCATAAAGCTCATTTGGTTATAAACAACGATGGTCCCGATAATCAATGCAACAGATATTGAGAATTGTGCTACTACCAAACCTTTTCTTAAAAGAATTCCGCGAGTGCCTGTTGCGAAACGGCCCTTTAATACAACCACCGGCCGGAATGAGGACAACACTAATGCAGGATATATTCCGGCCAATACACCAATTGCAATAGCTGCAACAAATAATGTAAGCAGATATCGAAGGTTCTCGAAAATTCCGGTACTGATGGTTTTGCCAGACAGCTGGTTGAATAATGGAAGCAGTAAAGAAGATACAATCACAGACAACACAAAAGCGATCAGGCAAAGGATCACTGATTCCCCGATAAATTGATTTGCAAGTTGTGTTCTTGCGGCCCCAACCACTTTACGAATGCCGACCTCTTTTGCGCGTTCGGTTGAACGGGCTGTTGTGAGGTTAACAAAGTTGATACAGGCTATCAGCAGAATAAAGACGGCTACAACGGAAAATATGTAGACGTTATTAATATTTCCGGTACTGTTTCCATTCCGCGTTGAACGTAAATAGACATCCCTGATTGGTTCGAGAAACAACGTCGCGAACATTTGGCCTTTTTTCATCTCAGTGCCATTCCTTTTTTCAAGAAATGCGGGAAATTTCTTTTCTAATTCTTTCGCATTGGTCCCAGGCTTCAGTAAAATGTATGCTTGCGCTCCATAGCTTCCCCATTGCTCGTCGAGACGCTCATTCCATTTTTTCGTTATGGTGCTTATTGATAAAACGAGATCACCTTTTATCTGGGAATTTTCAGGAATGTCTTTCATAATTCCGGTGACCGTTGCAGGATGTGCATCTCCTGTAATGAGAAGAGTCTTTCCCATAGGGTCTGTCTCTCCGAAATATTTCTTCGCAGTTATTTCCGAGAGAACGATGCTGAACGGGTCTCTCAGAGCAGTTTCCGGATTGCCCTTGAGTAGCTTGAAATCAAACGTCTGAAAAAAGGAAGAATCCGCCCACATAGAATTTTCTTCCTGGAATTTGATATCTCCGTTTCTGACGAGCACATTATCCGCACCTGCAATTCTCACAAATGATTCGATTTCTGAAAATTCACGTTTTACATTCGGCGGCACAGCCCAAGAAGGGCCAGAGGCCTTGATAACCTCGGTTGGAGTCTTAATGTCACAAACAATTCGGTAAATGCGGTCTGCTTTCGTATGGAATGAGTCATAACTCAACTCGAACTGGATATATAAAAAAATGAGGAAGCACGCCGCCATGCCTACTGTGAGACCCATTATATTGAGAAACGAAAACACCCGCTGCCTCCAGAGATTACGAAAAGCGATTTTCAAATAATTCTTTATCATTAATTGTTTTTATTCAAGAGTAAACCGTTTTCTTAGTGTTCTTTGTGTCTTCTCTTTGTGTCCTTTGTGGTCCTTTTGATCGTACAGTCAGAGGGATCACAAAGGACACAAAGAGAATAGCACGAAGGACACGACGAAAAACAAAGACTTTTCATCTTGTTAATTGGAATGTTTCACCACTCATTCTGTTCTCAAACTCTTTATGGGATTCACAATAGCTGCGCGTATTGAACGGTAGCTTACCGTTATTGCCGCAACAATTATTGAAATCAGTATTGATAAAATAAAAATCCAAGGACTTATAGGTACACGAAATTCAAAATCCTGTAGCCAATTGTTCATCAACCACCATGCAACAGGCACAGATACAAGAAATGCAATTCCGAGCAGCATGAAAAATTCCCTACTAAAAATCCAGAGAATATGTGTGATCGTTCCACCCAATACTTTGCGTATCCCAATTTCTTTTGTTCGTTGAACTGCCATGTAGGAAACCAGGCCATAAAGCCCCAGACAGGAAATGAAGATGGCAATTCCAGCAAATATTTTATACAGCAATGAAAGTTGATCTTCCTGTTCGTAGAATCTTTTGATATTCTCATCCATGTACGAAATAGTGTATGCATACTCGGGAAAGTATTGATTCCAGGTAGCTTCAATGGCTGTTTTTGTTTTTGGAATATTTGATGATCTTAATTTAATGCCGGTAACGCTATACCTGTCTTTTCGCTGGAACAGCATGAGTGGTTTTACCTCTTCTCTAAGCGAATTCGTATTGAAGTCTTTTACGACACCAACAATTGTTTTCCACCCGCTTCTGCCTGAACGGATTTCCTTCCCAACAGCATCCGCGGAATTTTTCACGCCCAGTTTCCTTAGCAGGGTTTCATTGACAACGATCTCTTTTGCAGTATCGCTCTTCTCGAAAATTCTTCCTGCTACAATTTGTAATCCGTAAGTTTTAAAGTAGTCTTCATCACCGGCTTTCCGGTAAATATTAAATTTTTCATCAGGCCGGTGATCAAAAGAAAAATTTCCGGCCCAGTTGTTATCAGAAGAAGGAACATCGGAACTAAAACTCACCGCCTGTATACCAGGCATCTGCAGAAGTTTTTCTTTGAAAGCGTTCTGGCGTGACTGAACGACGCTGTCAGCATTTGTATTGATAATGAGAAGGGCTTCTTTGTTGAACCCGAGCTCTGCATTGTGTACATAATTCATCTGGCTAACTGCGACGATGGTCCCAATGATAAGAATCTGTGAAATCGCAAATTGTGTAACTACGAGACCTTTTCTAAGAGAGGCTTTACCTACAGTTGCAGAGTTAATCTTATTCTTAAGCGCCAATGCGGGATTGAACCCCGAAACTACAAGCGCGGGATATAACCCTGCTAATAGTGTCACCACGATTACCATACCTGCTAAGAAAGTAACGGTTTGCCAGTTTATGAGGCTCAACTGTTCTTCAATGGATGCAATCAGCTTGATATAGGGAAGGCCAATTGTACCAAGGATCACAGCCAATGCCATTGCAACAAGTACAATCAGAAACGTTTCGCCCATTACCTGTCCTAAAAGTTGAAGGCGATCGCTTCCTAACACTTTTCTTATTCCGACTTCCTTTGACCTTCCTACAGCCTGGGCAGTCGCAAGATTGATGAAGTTTATGCATGCCATGATGATAATAAAGACACCAATCAGTGAAAGCGTCCATAATGTCGCTTTACTAATAGTATGATCACCAAAATTTCCGAATCGGTTATCGAAATGGAGTTGACTGAGTGGTTGAAGAAAACTTGTCTTTTTGCTGGCTAGATCCTGTTTGTAATTTTTTTTGCTAAACTGTAGTAACTGTTTATTTATGTTAGCCATCGGAACATGTTCGGAAAGCAACATGTAGAGTTGAAAATTGCTGGTTGTATTTCCCCAGTCAGGATTATAGCCCCATATCGTTGGGTTGCCCTTTGCCGTTGCATAAGAAGTAACGATGCCTAAGGGGAAATCTGAGTTAGCCGGTGGGTCTTGTAATATCCCCGCTATTTTAACTGTGATTGCATTATCCAGTTTCAAAAATCTGCCGACAGCGATCTTCCAATCACCAAAATATTTGTTCGCCATTTTTTGCGTAAGCACGGTAGTATTTGGCTGGTTCAAGACGGGGGGTGAACCGGCCAGCCAGGTAAAATGAAATACTTTAAAAAATTCCGGATCGCAAAAAAAGAAACCTGTTTCCTCGATGAATTTTTTGCCGGAAGATGTGCCTGCAGTGCCTGCCTCTAATACTGTAACCTGACTTCCGTAGCTCGCGAACAGGGTGCCGGTTGTAAATTCCGGAAAAGACACCCTCACTGCCTCCCGCGCGGGGAAAGGAATACCGGGTGTGTAGTCCATTCCGTCGGAGTAATCATCCTGTGTTACTATACGGTAAATGCGGTCATAATTGGGATGGTAACGATCATAACTCAATTCATATCTTACGACGGTGAACAGTAAGAGGCAAGCAGCGATTCCCACGGCGAGACCACAGATATTGATCAGTGAATATCCTTTTCTATTTGAGATGTTTCTCCACGCAATCTTTAAATAGTTTTTTATCATCTCCTCTGGCTTTACTCTGTTCTTAAACTTTTTATTGGATTACCGATCGCTGCCCGTACAGACTGAAAACTGATTGTTAATATGGCCATGAATAAGGCTCCAGAACCCGATGCAATCAAAATCCACCAACTGATATCTGTCCTGTACTCGAAATGCCGGATAAAAGATGTCATAAATAGCCACGCTAATGGCGATGCAATAAGAACAGCGATCATTACGAGTTTAATAAAGTCTCCTGCAAGAAGAGAAGTTATTCTGGCGACGCTTGCACCAAGAACTTTTCGGATGCCTATTTCCTTCGTACGATTTTCTGCTATGTACATTGCAAGGCCGAACAAACCCATACACGAAATGAAAATGATGATCAATGTGAAAGTGTTCATCAGGGATGCGACGTCCTTTGACTGTTTAAACTTGGAAGCATATTCGGTGTCAGCAAACTGGTACTCTGTTAAAAAATTCGGATTATACCTCTTCAATATATTTTCTACATTTTCCAAATTTTCTAGTGAGGGATGATTACTATTTAATCGTATGCTGAGAAAATTTGCATCATCCCTTCCTGTAATTAGTACCGCGGGAGTTGCCTGCTTTGGACTACCAATTAAATAGTCTTTAACCACGCCTACGATTTTGTTACCGCTGATTGATTGGCCGATTGCATTTTTTAGTCCAGTAACTCTCACTGCGGTTTCATTGATCAGGCATGAAGCTGTGTCTGTGGGAAATTTTTCAACATCGATATCACGACCAGCTATCAGTGTTAACCCATTTGTTTTGATGAAATCTCCGCTTGTACTCACCAATTCGAAACTGATATTTTGTTTTGGATCCTGACCAGGCCAGTTCAGTCCAGATACGGATCCTGCGCTCCAGGTTATTGGAGAAGTTGATTTGGATACAGATGTCGCAGTACCGGAAGTGAGCAATTCATTTTTTACCAGCGAATAATTTTTACGTAAATCGTCTGTTAACGGATGGAAAAGAAGATTTTCTTTTACAAAACCGAGTTCGCGGTTTTGCTCATGACTTATTTGTTTGTGAAATACGATCGTGAAGTTGATCAGGAAAATAGAAAACACGAATTGAACGACGACTAATATTTTTCTCGGAGTCACCAATGCATTTCCATTTTTCAATACGCCTTTCAAAACTTTAATTGGTTTGAACGAAGACAGGTAAAAGGAGGGATAGCTGCCAGCCAAAATTCCAGTGAGCAGAATAAACCCTATAGCTGCAATCCAAAAAAGCGGTGATGTCCACACGATGGTCAGGTTGACTTTTGCAAGTGAGCTGAAGGCAGGTAGTAAAATATCTACAAGACCTAAAGCGATAACACCTGAAATGAAGGCCAGTAAAATGGATTCGCCTATAAATTGAAACACCAGTGATCTTTTATTTGCACCTATTACTTTACGAACGCCAACTTCCTTCGCTCTTTTTTCGCTTCGAGCAGTACTGAGATTCATAAAGTTGATACATGCGATCAAAAGAATAGCGCCTGCGAGAATCCCCAACATGCGGACGTTATCTATATTGCCACCAGCAGCCTGACCATTTTCGAAACGGCCATAAAGATGCTCTCTGGTTAATGGATACAGGAAGATTTTAGTTTTTTCTTTTTGATTGGTATGCCTGACGGTGATGTTACTTATTTTGGAGTTTACCGCAAGGAGATTGGCTGTTGGTTCTAATTGTACATATGTGTTTACATAATTATAATCCCACTCGGCATGTTCAATCTTTTTCGCCTTTAAGAATTCCCAGGGTATCAGGTATTCAAATCTGAATGCAGTATTGTACGGAGGATTTTTTATTACACCTGTCACGGTAAAGTTATCAGCATTGTCTGCCCGGATAATCTTATTCACGGGATCCTGATCTCCAAACATTTTCTTTGCGAATTCTTCGGTGATTACAATCGAATGCAGATCAGCCAGTGCAGTTTCCATGTTACCATTAACCAAAGGGAAGCTGAACATTCGCAAAAATGAGGGATCGACGTAATTACCGTTGGCTTTCAATTTGTCGTTTCCGAAACTGAATAGCTTTTGTGTACCGGCAACTCGCGTAAACTCTTTTATCTCTGGATATTCTTGTTTCAATGCCGGGGCGAGGGGAGGCGGAGTGATGCTCCAGCATTCAAGCTTGCCATTCACAATATCTTTATTGTACGCTTTGAAGATAGTGTTCTTCTGTTGATGGAACTGATCAAAGCTTAGTTCGTATTGAATGTTCAATATTAACAAAACAGCGCCGGCCATGCCGAGCGATAAGCCTGTAATATTGATAAATGAAACAACCTTGTTCTTTAAGATATTACGAATCGCTGTTTTTAAATAATTTTTGAACATAGCCCCTCCGTCTCCCCCGGAAAGGGGGAGGTTTGTACCACCTAATTCTTTAACAGACATCGGGTGTTGGTGAACGTCGTATGACATAGTTTTTGACGCATCGTAATTATTTCAGTTTATCAAGTCCTCCAGCCGGGGGATTTAGGGTCTATTCCGTCCTCAAACTTTTCACCGGATTTGCAATAGCAGCCTTGATCGCCTGGTAGCTAACCGTTATTATGGCAATCAGCACCGATAACGTTCCAGCCATCGCAAATACCCACCATTGTATATCTACACGGAAACTGTAGTCCTGAAGCCATGAATACATTGCCCACCATGCGATCGGTACAGCCAGAACAAAGGAAATGATAACCAGTTTCAAGAAATCTTTTGATAACAGAGCCGCAATGCCGGCAACTGATGCACCCAGCACTTTTCGAACACCTATTTCCTTAATTCGATTTTCGGCCATATAGGTAGCCAGGCCAAATAGTCCGAGGCAGGAAATAAATATTGTAAGGCCCGCAAACAAGGCAGCGAGTGTACTTATACGTTTTTCGGCTTCGAATTTCCTTGCGTATTCCTCATCGATGAATTTGTACTCAAATGGGTATTCGGGATTATATTTCTTAAATATGCTTTCTGCTTTTTTCAAATTGCTCGCGGTGGAGTTATTGTTATTCAGCCTTATAAGCATTGTCTGGAACCAACTCTTCGCGCCAAAAATCAACATGGGTCTTGTTGGCTCGTAGGGTGATGTCAGTATGAAATCTTTGATCACACCCACTATATGCCAATCCTGCCCATTGTCTTTTACAATCTTTCCGATAGGATCCTTGAATTTCATCACTTTCAAAGACGATTCATTAATGATCATCGCATTAGAATCAGTGGGATATTTTCTCACATCAAAATCACGACCGTTTACGAATTGCAAGCCCGCAGTTACACCAAGGCCTCCATCCTGGTTATAACGGAAGAAGTCTGTTTTGTCGTTAGGATCTTTTCCTTCCCACTCCTGTCCCCAGCCGTCACTCCAGCTTTGAGTAAGTGGTGCGCTGGTTTTGGTAATTGAGGAGGCAACGCCCGAAGCAAGCAGTTCATTTTTGATGAGATCGAAATTCTTTTCTATGTCACCGCTGAAGAGATGGTACACGAGATTATTTCTGTTATAGCCAGTTTCACGGTTTTGCGCATGTTCGATTTGTTGACGAACAATAAATGTGCAGATGATAAGCACAATCGCAAAAGTGAATTGAAGCACAACTAATATTTTGCGTGGCGTAACCAATGCATGGGCTTTCTTGAAACTTCCTTTTAAAACCTGCACAGGTTGAAAAGAAGAAAGGAAGAAAGCAGGATAACTGCCGGCAAGAATTCCAGTGAATATTATAAAGCCGATCCCTGCCAGCCAGGCCCCGGGCGAATTAAATTGTATAGCGACTTTCTCACCGATCACCTGATTAAAAGCCGGGATAACCAGGATGACAATTGCGACTGCAATAATGCCTGCAATTAAAGCCATCAATACAGATTCGCCAATAAACTGGCCGATGATGAATACTTTTTGAGCGCCTACTACTTTGCGTATGCCTACTTCCTTCGCACGTTTTTCACTGCGCGCTGTACTTAGGTTCATAAAATTGATGCAGGCGATAAGTAGAATAAACGCAGCGATGATACCAAACAGTCTTACGTATTCGATTCGGCCGCCACCATCCTCAACACCATTAGTAAAGCTTGAGTATAACCGCCATTTAGTAATCGGGTACAAAAACATTTCCCATTTTGGCTCGTCTTTGTCGTACTTCCGCTTGAGCACTTTAACCTTTGGTTCAACAGAAGCGTAGGTTGCGTTTGGCTTCAGCATCACATACGTGCGTGTACTATTGTTCCCCCAGTTCTGATCATCGTCACCTAACTGGCGTTTGTATGACCACGGGATCAGGTATTCAAAATCGAATCTGGTATTGTTTGGTAAATCCTTTAATACGCCTGTAACGGTGAAATTTTCTTTGTTATCAATCTTGATCACCTTACCCATGGCGTCTTCTTTGTCGAACAATTTCTTTGCAAGAGATTCTGTGATCACGATCGAGTGTGGCGCGTTCAAAACGTTTTCAGGATTTCCTTCGATCAACGGGAAGCTGAACATTTTCAAAAATCCTGAATCGACGATGGTGCCTCTTACAGTCAATCTTTTCTCGCCGATACTAAACAGGTAATTGCTGCCCCAGTCAACTCTCACTGCGCGTTCCACCTCCGGCAGATCGTTTTCTAATGTCCTGGCCAGAATTTTCGGTGTAGTATTCCAGCAATTGAGATTGCCACTGAATTCTGCCCGGTTCCACGCCTCGTAGATTCTATCCTTATTCACATGAAACTGATCGTAGCTGATCTCATTCTGGATCCACGTAAGAATAAGCATTGCACTAGCCATTCCGATTGCAAGCCCCGAGATATTAATCGCGCTGAAACCCTTGTTTTTTGCAAGGTTTCTGAAAGCTACTTTGAGAAAATTTTTTATCACTCGAAGATTGTTTAACGTGTAGTGTTTGTCGTTTGTGGTTTGTGGTTTGTAGTCAGCCAACTTTAAACCTTAAACCTTAAGCAACTCATTCCGATCGCAGCGATTTGACGGGATTCGCAATCGCTGCCTTTATCGCCTGAAAACTTATTGTAACAAATGCGACGATGCCAGCAATGATCCCGGCCACAACAAAGACCCACCAGCCAACATTGATCCTGTACGCGAAGTCCTGTAACCAGCTATCCATAGCATACCATGCAATTGGGAAAGCAATGATTGCTGCCAGCAGTACAAGTTTTAAGAAGTCTTTCGATAGTAACGCAACGATCGTGTTTACATCTGCACCAAGGACTTTCCTGATGCCGATTTCTTTGATTCGTTGTGAGATGGCGAATGCCGATAAGCCGAATAAACCCAGGCATGCGATGAAGATTGCGATGAATGCGAAGAATGTAAAAATCGTTTTTTGTCTTTCTTCACTTAGGTATAATCTTTCGAAATTTTCATCCAGGAAGTTGTACTGGTAGGGCGATTCGGGCAAAAATTTCTGCCATGTCTTTTCTATATGAGCAAGAGCCGCCGGGATGTTGGTGCCGGTGATCTTTATTGAAGTATTACCATAATTGTTGGCAGATCTCGGAACAAGCAATACAAGGGGAAGGATCCTCTGGTGCATCGATTCGAAATGGAAATCATTGAATACGCCAATGACTTTTCCTGTTCGGTTCCCATACCCGAAGTCTTTTCCAATAACATCATCATTTGCCTTAAATCCAAGTGCCCTTACTGCCGCTTCGTTGAGCAGAAATGACCCAGTATCGGTACTAAAATCCCTCGAGAAGCCGCGGCCTGCTACGATCCTTACTCCATAAGTAGGAATGAAGTCCTGATCTGCCGAAACAAATTTGATATCTGCATTGGCCGGTTCAAGTGTATCCGATCTCTTGATACGAGAACCGTTTGCATCAAGTAAACGACCGGTTGGAATTCTTGATGAACGACCCACATTTTTTATATAGCTGTTCGACAATAACTCTGTTCTGAACGCATCAAACCGGTCGTTAAGACCAACGTTATAAGGGATATTTACGATATGATTTTTATCGAATCCCAATTCTTTCTGCTGCATGTACCGCATTTGCCTGAACACGGTAATGGTGCTGACAATAAGAATAATGGAAATGGTAAACTGGGTTGTTACAAGAACCTTACGGAAAGAGATTGTGCTTCCCCCAACTTTAAACAGGCCTTTCAATACCTGCACCGGCCGGAATGATGACATGAACAATGCGGGATAAATACCCGACAAAATTCCAACCACAAATGGAACTACCAGGATGGGAATAAGGATATCCCATCTCAATAAAATATCAATCGACAACTGTTGGCCAGAAATCTTATTCAACCATGGCAGGAAGAGCCTCGTTAATGAGAAAGCCAGGATCATCGCTAACCATGAAACAAGAACTGATTCACTTAAGAACTGTGCAATAATTTCTTTTCGCTGTGCGCCGACTACTTTGCGAATGCCTATTTCACGGGCTCTCAATGCAGATCTTGCTGTCGAGAGGTTCATGTAATTAATACTTGCTATGAATAATATAAATAAGGCGATTGCCGAAAAGACATACACTCTCTTGATATCGCCATTCTCTTCTGCTTCGTAGTCAAGATGTGAATATAAATGGATATCGGTCAGTTTTTGTAAGGCAAGGGCCGTCCACTGTGAAGCTTTGTACTTTCCACCTTCATTCATATGCCGGTCGAGAAATGCTGGAAACTGCTTTTCAAGCCGCCTGGTATCATAATTCTCAGGCAAACGGATATATGTGAGAAATGAGTTATTGCCCCAGTTTGTCCTCAGATTCTCTTCTCCATAAATCGCGGTGTCTTTCAATGTATTAAAAGACACGACAATGTTGGGATGCACATGGGAGTTAGGTAAAAGAGGTTTGTAAACTCCAGTTACTTTTAAGTTTATCTGGTTATCCATCCGGATCATTTTATTGATCGGATCTTCTGCACCAAAATATTTTCTTGCCAGTTCCTCAGTCATCATCACACTATAAGGATCTGTTAGAGCCTTTGCGGGATTTCCCTTTGTAAGCTTTATTTTGAAAAAATCGAAAAGGTATTCATCACCCCAATAGATATTGTCCTCGTTGAACTTTTTATCTGCATAGCGAAGCGAAGACCTTCCGCTTGGAAGAAGCCTCGTGATCTTCTCAATTTCCGTGAAATCATTGATGAGCAGGGGAGCGAATGGAGGTGCGACTGTTCCAAGATTCAATGATATTTCACCTGTTTCAGCATTTCTGAAACTTCTTGTGACACGATAGGTTCTATTCGCCTCAGGATGAAACTTATCATAACTCAGTTCATTGATGATATAAGTGAGGATAAGCAAACAGCATGCGATACCAACGGTAAGACCAAACAGGTTGATGAATGAAATGAACTTATACTTCAGCAGATTGCGGAAGGCTATTTTCAGATAATTGTAAACCATGGCTGTTCTTTTTAGGTTTTATTAAAGTTTAAGGTTTAAGGTTGAACTTTTGGGGTGAGCATGACTATATAGTACCAACCTTTGAACTTTAAACTTTGAACTTTGGACGTGCAACCTGGAGCCTTAAACCTTAAACCAATATATTCTCAGTCACCGTCTGTCCATCGAGCATGCGGATGATACGATGACTGTACCTTGCATCATGCTCGGAGTGTGTAACCATTATAATGGTAGTTCCCTGTTCATTCAAGTCAGTCAGAAGTTGCATTACTTCATTACCATTGGATGAGTCGAGGTTACCTGTAGGCTCATCCGCAAGGATCAGCTTTGGTTTATTTACCACCGCGCGAGCTACGGCTACACGTTGCTGTTGACCACCTGATAATTGTTGCGGATAGTGATTACGACGGTGCATGATCTGCATTTTATCAAGCACAGCTTCTACGCGCTTCTTTCTTTCCGGGGCCTTCACACCAAGATAAATTAGGGGTAGCTCTACGTTTTCAAACACTGTCAGCTCATCGATCAGGTTGAAACTCTGGAACACGAATCCAATATTTCTCTTGCGCAGATCGGCTCTTTTGCGTTCATTAAAGTCGGCCACCTCAATTCCATTAAATAAAAAACTGCCTTTGTCTGGATCATCCAGCAAGCCTACGATGTTCAGCAGTGTAGATTTCCCGCAGCCTGAGGGCCCCATCACGGCTACAAATTCTCCTTCCTTTACTTCGAAGGATAATTTATTTAGTGCAACAGTTTCTACCTCTTCGGTTCGGTAAATTTTTTCGAGTTCTGAGATTTTGATCATGAGTGTATGTTTGAGATTTTGAGTTTTTTTTTGTGACTGTAATTCGTCGACCATCAACCGAAAACAGTTATATGATTGTCGTTTTAATTCGGTCGACCGTCGACGGTAGGCGGGTCGACGCTCCGCTATTCCTTCTTCAGCACCAGCTCCTGCATATCTCCATAATTTTCATAGCTGGATGTTACAACTACATCGCCGGGCTTCAATCCGGATAATACTTCGTAATAGTCCGGGCTCTGGCGTCCAAGCTGAATATCTGTTTTGTATGCGGTTTTTCCTGATTCACTTACTTTGAAGATCCAGTTTCCACCTGTTTTCTGATAAAAGCCACCTTTTGCCAACAAGATCGATTGTGTTTCATCGCTTAATGCAATACGTATCTGCAGCGTTTGACCACGGCGAATGCCCTGAGGCACGTCTCCATCAAACTCCATGTCTACCTGGAACCTTCCATTGGAAACCTGGGTATATACCTTCTTAATTTTGAGCTTATACGATTTTCCGGCAAAATCAAAAGTTCCCGTCAGTCCAGTCAATATCCGGGAGATGTAATGTTCATCGACATCTACTCTTACCTTGTATCCACTCAACACGTCCAGCTGACCCAGGGTTTGGCCCTTGTTTTTGGACTGTCCTACCTCTGCGTCCAAAGATGTTAATTGTCCATCCACAGGAGCCCTCACAATCAGATCGCCCACTTTCCTACGCATGAGCCCCAGGGCATTTTGCATTCTTGCATAAGACTGTGTCATTTGGCTGATTTGAAGTTTGCCAGAAGCCGAATCGTTTCTCAGTGTTTCTTCTGTAAGCTTCTTCCTGCGCACCTGATAATGGTACGTGTTTTCAGATGACTTGAATTCCTGTGACCCGATTACCTTTTGATCATACAATTTTTTGTTGAGCCTATACACTCTTTCAGCTTCTGCGAGGGCATTGTCTACTTCTGCCATTTGGTTTAACTGGCGTATGGTATTTTGTTCCGCGTTGTTACGGGTATTTTGCATTTGCGTCAACACATCAAACACCGCGGTTTCCTGGTTTGACAAACTGAGTTCCAGGTCCGTGTTTGCCAGTCGAAGTATCGGCTGACTTTTTTTCATAATCTCGCCATCTTCCACGTATAATTCCTCCACACGCCCTCCCTCAATCGCATCAAGATAGATGGTGGTAACGGGAAGAACAATGCCGTTTACAGGAATAGTTTCCTGGAATGGCCCCTGTTTAATCGTATCTATTGTGATTCGCTCGGTATCAACGTTCAATCTGGATTTTCCGGAGGTGAAGTAATAACTGCCGGCAATCAGCAAAACAATTCCAGTAATGCCGGCAATGGTAAGGATACGCTTGGTAGACCATTTCTTTTTGACAACAACTCTATCCACTTTTTAAGCTTTTTTGATTTGCAGTTCTTAAAAAAGCCACCTGGCCAATCACAACCAGGTGACTATATGTTCATATACAAAACCAACTGGTAAAAGACTCTCGGAACAGTATGCCAATAATATAAATGCTATGATTTTCAAATTCTTAAAATCGATTTATCTACGAAGCTGTTCGTTACTGTTACACCATGTGTTCGGTTTTGATACAAAAGTCACAACCAACATTTTACGCGTAAAAAATTAATTGACATGGCTTTATAAATATGGTATAATAATAGTTTCATAATGTTGCATTTTAAACCAACTATTATTTGAGTGGCCGGACCCGGGTAGGAAAGCCACGGAAAATATATCAACGGTGCGAAATGTGCGCAATTCATGCATTATTTATAAACATTAAATCCCAGGAACCCAGTGGTCTTAAAGAATGCTTCCATTTTAGTTATTGATGACGACATTGACGTGTTGACCGCCGTAAGACTTTTATTAAAGACAGAAGCAAAAGAGGTGGTGACTGAAAAGAATCCGGAGAATCTTCGTTGGCTCTTATCGAAGCAGGCCTTCGACCTCATCCTACTGGATATGAACTTCACCAGTTCGATCAATACAGGAAACGAAGGACTGTTCTGGTTGTCGAAGATCAGGGAGTTCAAATCAGAAGCGGCCGTCATTATGATCACGGCTTACGGGGATATCGACCTGGCGGTTCGCTGTTTAAAAGAAGGGGCAACCGATTTTGTGGTGAAGCCCTGGCACAACGAAAAACTGATCACCACGATAAAAGAGGCGCTTGCGCGAAAAGGTCATCCCAAGTCAACGATCTCGTATTCGTCCACTGCAGATTCGATCATCGGCAAAGAATTACTTGGCGAGTCTGAAGCAATGCAGGAAATTTTTTATAAGATCGAAAAGATCGCACCTACCGACGCAAACATTTTGATCCTCGGAGAGAATGGTACAGGAAAGGATTTAATAGCGAAAGCGATCCACCAGCATTCATTGCGCAATAAAAAACCCTATGTGAAGGTAGACGTGGGTGCGCTTACAGAGTCGCTATTTGAAAGTGAATTATTCGGTCATAAGAAGGGTGCTTTTACCGACGCCAGGGAAGATAGGATAGGGAGGTTTGAAGCTGCCGATGGCGGTACCTTGTTTCTGGATGAAATCGGAAACATTTCATTGCATCAACAGGCTAAGCTCTTAAGCGTTCTTCAGAACCGGCAGGTCACACGCCTCGGTACCAACCAGCCGATCCCCATTGATATCCGGTTAATATGCGCTACCAACCTGCCACTTACCGAGCTGGCGAATGAAGCCCACTTCAGAAAAGACCTTATTTACAGGATCAATACGGTCGAAATAATTGTACCTCCATTGAGAAAAAGGGCTGATGATATTCTCTTATTGGCGAAACATTTCAGTAAGCTATATAGTAACAAATATCTAAAACCCGGACTTTCGTTTGGCGAAAAGGCAATGGATAAATTGTTGAACTATCACTATCCCGGGAATGTCCGCGAATTGCAGTACACCATCGAGCGCGCTGTTATCATGTCTGATGGAGATGTTTTGGAGGCCAAAGACCTTATTTTTTCACCTATAGAATCCGCGATGGTAGCAACTGACGAGCCAAGGGAAACCAAGCTCAGTGCAGTTGAAAAAAATACAATCCTCCAGGTAATCGAAAAGCACAATGGGAATATCACCCGGGCCGCAAAGGAACTTGGATTAACAAGGACTGCTTTATACCGGCGGTTGAGTAAGTATGACATTTAGGTTTGTGGTTTGTGGTTAAGAATGTAAAACGCTTTTAGAGTCAATGCCATCACGCGACATGATCGAGTTTCTTTAAAACCACAAACAACCAACCACCAACCACAAACTAACCTATCTTACAGACACACCAAATCAAATATGGCTTTAAAAAAGTTCGAATGGCGGATTTTATTGAGAGTGGCTTTATTATTTGTTACTCTTAGCATTGCATCGTTATTGCTTGTATTGGGAAAGTATATATACCTGGCTTTTATTGTACCGGTGATCATTTACCAGGTCATTGAATTTTACAGGTTTCAGCATAAGGCGCATGTTGAGTTAGACCAATTCGTCGAGGCTATTCATTACCGTGATTTTTCGCGCTACTTCGATGTAAAGCATGCACCATTGGAACTTCAACCCTTGCGGAAAGGTTTCAATGAGATCAATTCAACATTTAAACTTATATCGAAAGAAAAAGAAACTCAATATCAATATCTGCAGAAAATTCTTGAGCTGGTAGATACAGGCATCCTTTCATATGAGTTGAATACCGGCGAGGTTGTATGGATGAATGAATCATTGAAACGGATGTTGCAGTTACCATATTTAAAAACGATTGAGTCCTTGTCAAAAAGGGATCCGGGATTGTATAAGGAGATATGCGAACTCAAATCTACTGATCATAAAATCGCTACAGCACATCTCGAAAGAAATGCGTTTAAGGTTCTTTTATCTGCTACCGCTTTTCAAACCGATGGCAGGAAGTATAAACTGATTGCTTTTCAGAATGTGAGTGAAGCACTTGATGAAACGGAATCAAAGGCCTGGCAAAAGCTCTTAAGTGTGATGACGCACGAGATCATGAACTCCATCGCACCTATATCATCCCTGGCGGATACATTGAAAAATAGATTGAATCAGTCCGTTTCCGAGCTCAAACACAATTCGGGCTCTTTCGATGATCTTGAAGTCGGGATCGAAACTATCAAGAGAAGGAGTGAAGGACTTTTGAAATTCGCGGAAACCTATCGTAACCTGAACAAGATCACGGCCCCCAATTTGAAAAAGATGTTTGTCCGTGACCTGTTCGAAAATCTGAACCAGCTAATGGCTCCCACACTGGAACAGAAAAATATTGAGCTTGAGATAATTTTGAAAGATCCCGACCTGATGCTTGAAGCGGATACAAATTTAATAGAGCAGGTACTCATCAATCTTGTAGTAAATGCCATTGAAGCAATCAAGGACAAAAAATCTCCAAGAATAATTCTATCAGCTTATCTGGCCGCCAACTTCAAAACAGTAGTAAAAGTAGCTGACAATGGAACCGGCATGCCGGAAGAAGTGGTTGAAAAAATCTTCATTCCATTTTTCAGCACCAAAAAAAGCGGCAGCGGAATCGGTCTGAGCCTGTGCAAACAAATCATGATGCTCCATCGCGGCAACATCCAGGTACAATCTATAGAAGGGGAAGGGACGGCGTTTATGTTGCAGTTCTAGAACAGTCGGAGCCAATCGGGAGTCATGAGTCAAAAGCGAAGATTAACCTAATATCAGAACTCCCGACTCCTGACTCAGGGCTCGCGACTAGCCACAATCCTGGTCCTAAGCCAGCTCTCTTTGATCGGAATGAG
>DAINQQ010000066.1:0-25442 GCA_036742645.1 Flavitalea sp. | reverse complement strand
ATTCACAATACAGGCTTTACCCAAAATTTTTAAGTAAAAGCTCTTGCCTTTTCGACAAAACTCAAGCCTTGCAGGGAATTCCCTATCGAACTCCTGAATATTTTGCATCGGGCGGTGAACGAAGAACCAAACCTGCCCCACGTCATCTACTTTCAATGCAGTGACTATCGTGGTCGGGATTCTTAAAACGGAGTTACCCAGACTAAAAAACAATGCGCTTCTTAAGTCTGAAATTTTTTCTTGTAAAAACGGTAGATGAGTTTCGGGCAACATAAGCTGGCATTTTTAACAATAGTTTCAAAACTAATACCAGACCGATTTTCAAAAAAGATTTTATACAGAACATTGTCGTCTAATAGCAAGCTTATCAATATAATTGATCGCTTTCGTCATCGGGCTCGTCGTCGATTTTTATATAGGGAGTTTAATAAAGAATTCCCTGTCATTGCTGGCAAATTGCGCCCCAGCGACTTGTGGACGAGGAAAAAAGTCTACACGAAACGGATGAGCCGTCGTAAATAAAAGAGGCATATTTTTTTTACATCTCCTGAAAAAGAATCAAATATCATTATCAATTTTTAAAATTTTGTTTATGCCAAGACAAGCGTCCACTAAAAAAAATACTTCATCCGGAAGGTCGGCTTCTGGTAGGAAGTCAGGCTCTACTGCTTCCGCAGAAAGACAACCATCGCAACAAACGAATACAATGTTGGAGAAATTTATGCTAGATTCTCTAAAAGATATGTATTGGGCTGAGAAACATCTTACGAAAGCGCTTCCCAAATTGGAGAAGGCGGCTACTTCTGAAGAGTTGAAACAAGCTTTACAGGATCACCTGACGGTAACGGAGGAGCAGGTTGCCAGGCTTGAGCAGGTGTTTGAATTGATGGGAAAGAAGCCGCAAGCAAAAAAGTGCGAAGCGATGGAAGGTCTATCGAAAGAAGCCGAGACTACGATCGAAGAAACTGAAGCGGGTACCAGTACACGCGATGTCGCTCTTATCATAGCCTGCCAAAAAGTAGAGCATTATGAAATCGCGAGCTATGGCGGACTTACTCAGCTCGCAAATACGATGGGTTTGACAGAAATCGCTGAGTTACTTGGACAAACTTTACAAGAAGAGAAAGAAACTGACGAACAGCTTACTTCTATCGCAGAAAATGACATTAATTTTCAGGCGGAGCAAGAAGGTGGAGAGGAAGAAACTGAAGAGTAAATAACTGCGCTCATAAGCAGTAGGGTTTAGGGGTTAAAGTCAGGCCATTAGTGCCTGGCTTTTTTTTAAAGTTTCATTCAAATGAAGTATGATCATATTAGCTGTTGCCGCTACGAAAATCGTTGGGATTGCTGCAGGAATTTTCACGGGAAGTTCAATGCTTCCTCAGCTGATAAAAATCATTAAGGAGAAGAAGGCTTCGCAGGTCTCGGTTTTTATGCTGTTGATATTGATTGCGGGATTGGGTCTTTGGGTATGGTATGGCTTTCTTAAGGAGGACTGGCCGATTATCGTTACAAATCTTTTCTCGCTTGTGGTAAATCTTATAATGATGTTTTTGCGCTATAAATACAGACATAACAAATCTTAATATCAGTCATGAAAAAGGTTCTTCAAGAGCCAGGCTGAAAAATCCTTATACATCAACTATAAAATAACATGGACGTTCCAGCTTTATCGCATAAAGAATTCTTACGAATCGACAAAGATTACGAAAAGACGGCCGCCGTGGCTGACCTTATCTATGTAAGCGACTCCCTGCCCGGAATCACACGCGTAAAAAAAGGCAAAGGATTTACATATATCTGCAATAGCAAAGCGATAAAGGATAAAGTGGAAATTCAGCGTATTCAGAAATTAGTGATTCCTCCGGCTTGGACAAATGTATGGATATGCCCTTTACCGAATGGGCATATACAGGCTACCGGCCTGGATATACGCGGGAGAAAACAGTACAGGTATCATCCCCAGTGGAACGAAGTAAGAAATCAAACGAAATTTCACCGGCTTCTTGAATTTGGCAAAACGCTACAGAAACTTCGTCTTCGCCTGGAGAAAGATATGAGCAAGCAGGAATTATGCGAAGAAAAAGTGATTGCTACTGTAATCAGTTTGATGGAACGGACGTATATCCGGATCGGTAGCAATGATTATGAGAAGATGTACGGGTCTTATGGCCTAACAACTTTGAAAGACAGTCACGTTTCTATCAAGGGAACTGAAATTCGGTTTTCTTTCAAGGGAAAAAAAGGAGTCTTCCACGAAATAAGTTTAAGGAATAAAAAATTAGCGAAAGCTGTCCAGGCTTGCCGTGACATTCCAGGCAAAGAACTTTTCCAATATTTCGATAAAGACGGTAATCGTAGAAGCATTGATTCCGGAATGGTAAATAACTATATCAAGGAAGCAACAGGAATGGAATTCACAACAAAGGACTTTCGTACATGGGCAGGTTCGCTGAATATTTTGTGGGCATTCAAGTCAATCGGCGAGGCTATAAATGATGGAGAGTGCAAGAAGAAGATCGTTGAAGCGCTGGACCAGGTAAGTCTGAAACTGGGAAACACGCGCACGGTATGTAAAAAATATTATGTGCATCCCGGTCTTCTTTCTTTGTATGAAGAAAACAACCTACAGAAATACCTCTCGGGGCTTGACGAAATCGAACACCCTGACGATGTAAGCGGCCTCACTACCTCTGAAAAGGTTTTAATGAAAATCCTCAAGACTCTGCAGGAACTTCCTACGGTTGCATAGGTATAAATCTGTCGACGGTCTACGTCCACGGTCAATTGTCGATCCGTCAATACTTTGGCTACCTATCGACGTCTTGCTGTTTTTCTTCCGGCTGATTTTCTGCCGCCTGATCTACTCGATGCTGATTTCTTCGCTGCCTTCTTTTTTGGTGCTGCCTTTTTCTTTGCTGCGCCTTTTTTAGCGGCACCTTTTTTCTTCGGAACCTTGGCACCTTCTCTTCTTGCCTCGGATAAACCAATAGCAATGGCCTGTTTGCGCGAGGTTACTTTTTTTCCGCTACGACCGCTTTTAAGTTTTCCGCTTTTCATTTCATGCATTGTGTCTTCGACTTTGTCGCTCGCTCTTTTCGAATACTTCGCCATAAAAAAGTATTTAATGGTTAGGTGGTAACGTGTCCTGAATTAGGGGCCGTTCTCCGTAGCATCGAACAATGAAGAACTTGAACATGTACCCTAAACTCTTATGCCACCAGTTTATTAAAAACACTTTTCTGGACGCACTGTTCGGAGGGGGAATTTTTTCTACAATGAAAGTTGAGCCCGGTAATTGCGGCAATACATGAGCTTTTGTGTGCCTGATAACGGTGGGCATACTTTTTTCATTATTAGAGATTTATTCATTACAAAACTGAAACAGTTATGACAACAAATGACAATCTGGTAGGTATTCTTAATGATCTTATCAGGATAAATAACGATCGTATTGAAGGTTATCATAGAGCAAATAATGACGCTCGCGATATTGACGTTGATCTCAGGGCTGTATTTACAAGAATGGCTGATGAAAGCCGCCAGTATGCAGCTGAACTCATCCAGGAAGTTGTTAAATTGGGAGGTGAACCTGCAACCGGCACAACAGCATCCGGAAAGATTTATCGTGCATGGATGGACGTGAAAGCTACTTTTACAGGACATGATAGAGAATCGGTACTTGCTTCATGCGAGTTTGGCGAGGATGCAGCACAGAAGGCGTATAATACCGCTTTGGAATCCGATGCGGAGATGACAGCCGATGTAAGGCAGCTTATTGCGAATCAGAAGGCTTCTTTGAAAACATCACACGATGTGATCAAAAAATATCGGGACATGCATGATGCTTTAAGATAGGAAACCAGGAGAATAACCGTCAAGTAAAACATTAGTCCACTTATAAAATCACAGAATGAAAATTCCCTGGAAAATTTTTGCGGTATTACTTATCGCTGCCGGCACTTTCTTTATAGGCTGTGGCGCCGACGCAGATGACAATGCAAGCAAAGAGAATTCTGATACTACGGCTACCACGAAGAACGAGGCAGAGAATTCAAATGATAGTGCTTTGTCGTCAAAGGCGGCCGAAAAAAACGCGCAATTCGTAGTTGATGTCGTCGGCTCTAATTACGGTGAAGTAAAATTAGCAAAGTTGGCACTGCAGAAGGCTTCTAACAGTGAGCTGAAAGATGTAGCAAAAATGCTCGAAGCAGATCACAATGGTGTTTTGAACGATCTGAAACAACTGGCTTCCACAAAAGGGATAACGGTGCCTACGGAAGAAGGTGGGGAGGCGAAAGATAAATTGAAGGAATTAACAGATGACAAAACAAGTGAATTTGATAAGGAATGGTGTGAAACATTGATGGACAGTCACAAAACTTCGATCACCAAATTCGAGAATGCCGCTAATGACCTCTCGGATCCTGATATCAGGAATTTTGTAAACACGGTTTTACCGAAATTGCGTATCCATCATGATAGATTGATGGAGTGCCACAAAAAGCTGAAATAATTGTACAGGTCGAATCAATCAGCCCCGCAATAGCGGGGTTTTTTGTTACATTAGATCGGCAACTATCAATGTCACGATAACAGTTCATCTTCCCTTTGCGCCTTGGTCTTTGCCCAAATATTCGCGCAATCAGCCCCTTCCATCAATAGAATGGAAACTAACGCTTGTTATGTTATTTCGCTTATTTATCTTCGGCCCCTTCAATAATGCCTTTCCATCAAATACATATCATTCCGTTTACAGTAGCTCATGCAGCTATCACTTCCATTATCACAATCATCACAACCCGTTAAGGGTTGTACTATTTCATATCGTCCATTGGGCTTTTTGCTAAAAACGTGAATCACGAAACGGCTGATGCACGATCCTCAATCCTTAATTTTTCAATACACTTTAATATGCAGGTTTTAAAATTCGGCGGCACATCGGTTGCTAATGCCGAAAACATTCATAAAGTAGTCGCAATTGTTAAACAGGCGGTTCAGAGAGAAAAAACGATCGTAATTGTATCCGCACTCGGCGGAATAACTGACACGCTTCTTCGGGCCGGACAACTTGCTGCAAGTGGCCAGGAAAATTACAAAGAGCTGTTACAGGTTTCGGAACAGCGCCATCTTGAAACGGTTAAATCCCTGATTCCTGTTGCCCTTCAAAGCAGTGTGCTTAGTTGGGTGAAGCAGCGTTGTAATGAGATAGAAGACATTTGTAACGGTGTTTTTCTCCTTGGTGAGCTGTCTGCGCGCACGAGAGATCGTATTATAAGCTTCGGTGAGTTGCTTTCTTCGAGGATTATTTCAGAGCGACTGAAATCAGTTTCCACTCCAAATGAATGGAAGGATTCCAGGGAGCTGATAGTGACAGATTCGACTTTTGGATTCGCAGCAATTGACTTTTCGGCGACCAATAAAAAAGTTCAGGAATATTTCTCGGGCTCCGCCGAGTCGTTATTCATGGCGCCCGGATTCATAGCTTCCGATGCTCATGGAGCTACAACCACAATCGGCCGGGGTGGATCTGATTATACCGCCGCTATATTTGCGGCTGCTACGAACGCAACAATTGTAGAAATCTGGACCGATGTCAGCGGAATGATGACAGCTGATCCAAGACTTGTTCCGAATGCAAAAGTCATCCCGCATATTTCTTACCAGGAAGCTATGGAGCTCTCCCATTTTGGAGCAAAGGTGATTTATCCTCCGACCATTCAACCAGTGATGAATAAAAATATTCCGGTATGGATAAAAAACACGTTCGCTCCGGATGATTATGGTACATTGATAGAGAGCCGCACAGTCAAGAATGGCAGCAGCATCCGCGGAATATCCAGCATTAATAAAATTGTGCTATTGAGTCTCGAAGGCAGCGGTATGATAGGAATTCCGGGCTTTTCCAAACGTTTATTTGAAGCACTGGCGAATGAAAGAATCAATGTCATCCTGATTACACAAGGTTCCTCTGAACATTCGATTTGCGTTGGGATTGATGAAAGTTCTGTTCACGAAGCAAAGAAGACAGTCGATAACGCGTTTGCCTATGAAATTGAAACTAAAAAAGTTGAGCCGATAATTGTTGAACGCGAACTCGCGATCGTTGCTTTGGTTGGAGACAATATGAAGAGCCATCCGGGAACGAGTGGGAAAATGTTTGGAGCACTTGGCAGAAATGGAGTTAATGTAAGGGCGATTGCGCAAGGGTCGTCTGAAAGAAACATTTCTGCCGTGATCGCAGTGGCTGATGTAAGGAAGGCCATTAATATTCTTCATGAAGAATTTTTTGAAACGACTTATAAACAAGTGAATCTTTTTGTGACAGGAGTAGGCAATGTAGGTAGTCGCTTGCTAAGCCAGTTAGCACAGCAGCGCAGGTATCTCGAAGAGCATTTGAACTTGCAGGTAAGGGTGGTTGGCATCGCTAATAGCAGGAAAATGGCTTTCAATGAAGAAGGGATTGATCTTAATAACTGGAGGCAACTGTTGGAGGATGCTGTCCCAATGAGCTTACAAGAATATATCGAGGTAATCCGTTCAAAGAATTTAAGAAATTCTGTTTTTGCGGATGTTACGGCCAACGACAAAGTAGCCGAAACTTACGACCAGTTATTATCAAAAAGCATTTCGGTAGTAGCTTGTAATAAAGTAGCTTGTTCTTCATCCTTTAGTTATTACAAGAAACTGAAAGATCTTGCCCGTGAATACAATGCGTCGTTTGCATTTGAAACGAACGTAGGTGCGGGATTACCTGTTATAGGAACACTAAACGATCTGCTCCGAAGCGGTGATAAAATAAATCGCATCGAGGCTGTGCTTAGCGGAACACTCAACTTTGTTTTCAATCATTACAAGGGGGAGAAAACTTTTGCCGAAGTTGTAAAACAAGCCCAGGACGAAGGATACACCGAACCGGACCCAAGGCTCGACTTAAGTGGTACGGATGTGATGCGGAAAATTATGATCCTCGCTCGTGAAACCGGAGAGAGACTCGAACTCGAAGACATTCACAATATCTCGTTTATGCCAGAATCTTGTATGAAAGGTGATGTAGCTAACTTTTACCAGGAGATGAGCAAACACGAGGATCATTTTAAAAAGTTATATGCAGAAGCCGCCGGAGCGGGTAAGAAATTAAAGTTCGTTGCGAAATATGAAAGTGGAAAAGCTTCAGTAGGCCTTCAGCATATAGATGCGAATCACGACTTTTATCATTTGTATGGAAAGGATAATGTTGTTCTTTTCTACACAAATCGTTACACCGAACAACCATTGGTGGTCAAGGGAGCAGGGGCGGGAGCAGAAGTAACGGCATCAGGAGTTTTTGCTGATATTATTAGAACCGCTAAAATGTAAGGATGAAATCGATAACCATTGAAGCTCCAGCTACAATCGCGAACCTGGTATGTGGATTCGACGTGCTGGGCCTGGCCTTAAATGATCCGCAGGATCGAATGGTCATATCCGTTACGGAAGGCCCCGGACTCACCATCGAGCATTCGGATGGATATCAACTGCCAACAGAACCTGAAAAAAATGTAGCCGGCGCCGCATTGTTATCGATGATGGAGGAAATGGAGGAAGCAGTTGGCTTTCACCTGGTCATCGACAAACAAATAAAGCCTGGTAGCGGACTTGGTTCCAGTGCTGCAAGTTCTGCAGGTGCGGTTGTTGGAGCCAACTATCTATTAAAAAACCCTTTTTCGAATGAAGACCTGGTTCGGTTTGCAATGAATGGAGAGAAACTGGCTTCCGGAGTAAAGCATGCTGATAATATTGCTCCCTGCATTTATGGTGGAGTGACGCTGATCCGTTCTATTTTTCCGCTTGATATCGTTTGTCTGAATGCACCTTCAATGTATGTAACTGTCGTGCATCCGCAAATAGAGGTGAAGACTTCAGACGCCAGACAGATCCTCCGAAAAGAGGTGAAGCTTAAGGATGCAATCAGGCAATGGGGAAATATAGCGGGATTGGTCGCAGGAATTATGAAGATGGATTATGATCTGATTGGCCGGTCTCTTGAAGACGTGATCATCGAACCCGTCAGGAGTATCCTGATCCCCGGATTCGATTTGGTGAAAAAACTTAGTAAGGAATGCGGCGCACTGGGCGGAGGAATCTCAGGTTCGGGCCCGTCAATCTTTATGCTGAGCAAAGAAGAATTCGTAGCTAAGCAGGTTGAAACAGTAATGACACAAATATATACCCAGGCAGGAATTGATTTCAAAACATACGTAACCACTATTAATTCGGGAGGAGCGAGGGTGAGTGATGAGTCGTGACGCGAGTCGGGAGTCGCGAGCTTAAGGCATGCCACGGCTCGGAGCCGTGGCATGCCGGTGAGAGTAAGCCAGAAGGCATGGATTACGTCCATCGGCCAACGCCGATCGGTCGTCGGTTGTCAGTCGACAGCGAAGCGCACAAACTAAAATGCATCAAATGAATTTTTACAGTACAAATAATCCCTCATTAAAGGCCGATTTCAAAGAAGCGACCATTAGGGGTCAGGCGCCGGACCGGGGATTGTATTTTCCGGAACAGATTCCAGTAATCGATCCCATTTTTTTTGAGAACATCGAGGAGTATAGTGATGAAGAGATCGCATTTAAGGTGATCAAGCCGTATGTGGGAAGCGTGATCCAGGCTAACGACCTAATGAAAATTGTTACCGGAACGATCAACTTTCCAATTCCGTTGGTTAAAGTAAAAGAAGAAATCTATGCGCTTGAACTCTTTCATGGACCGACATTGGCGTTTAAGGATGTGGGTGCGAGGTTCATGAGCCGGTGTCTCGCATATTTCACAAAAGATCGAAAGGAAAAAGTTATCGTGCTGGTCGCAACATCCGGTGACACCGGTGGAGCAGTGGCGAATGGTTTTTATAATGTCCGGGGAATAGAAGTAGTGATCCTGTATCCTTCCGGGAAAGTTAGCTCGGTTCAGGAAAAACAACTCACGACCCTCGGAGAAAATATCCATGCGCTGGAAGTCAACGGCACTTTTGATGATTGTCAGCAGTTGGTTAAGAAGGCTTTCATGGATGCCGAACTCAATGAAAAATTATTTCTTACCTCCGCAAATTCCATCAATGTAGCGAGGTGGTTACCCCAACAGTTTTATTATTTTTTAGCGTGGAAGCAATGGAAGGATAAACAAAACCCGCCTGTGATATGTGTGCCCAGTGGCAACTTTGGAAATATTTGCGCTGGAATGCTTGCACATCGATCCGGGCTACCGGTTCAACATTTTATCGCGGCATGTAATGCCAACGACGTAGTGCCGGAATTTATGGTTTCGGGAAATTATCAGTCGAAAAAAGCCATTGCTACATTATCAAATGCAATGGATGTAGGTGATCCCAGCAATTTCGTTCGTATACTTGAGCTCTTTGATCATCAGTTTGGTGAGCTCAAAAATAAACTTAGCAGCTATAGTATCTCCGATGAAGAGACGAAGATTATCATTGAAGAAGTAAATTCTAAACATGGATATCTTCTTGAACCCCACGGAGCGGTTGGATATAAAGCCCTGCAGGAATATTTAGAATCACATAAAGAACAGCAGGGGATATTTTTAGAAACTGCGCATCCTGTCAAATTTTACGATGTCGTTGAACCTGTGATCAACGCTAAAGTACCTCTTCCTGAAGGCATGCAAGAGATCATGAAAAAAAGCAAAGTCAGCGTGCGGATGGGAACAGACTATGAGGAGTTGAAAACCTACTTGTTGAAGACATAAGGTTCTCGCCAAGACGGCAAGAGGAAGGGTTTCCCTTTGCGTCTTGGAGTCTTTGCAAGAATATTCCTATATCACTCCTGCGAGCTCCAAACTTTTCTTTTTGATCCGTCGAATTTCAATGTCTTCAATAATTGGCTCAGGGGTAAGAATCAGGGAAGTATTGTTTTCTCTCCACCAGTTTCCCTGGCGCAGCTCATCGAATGCAATCACACCGATCAGGTATTTTCGATCAGCATCGGAGTGCCATTCTTCGATCCACTCAAATTTGTCTTTCGGTATGAATTTAAGATCATCGAAACTCAAATAGACTTTCACATAAAACTCATGCGTGAGCTCGTTCGGTTTATGATAATAAAGCTTTTTGTATTCGTAGCGGTATTGATATCTTAATGCGGATATGTCACTTAACACCGCCGACCCTGTGGGAAAGCTGCCCGCACCCTTACCATAGAAAAACTGCTTGTCAGCAAACCCGCTTTCTATCACAACGCCATTGTATTCATTTTTTACAAACGCAAGATGATCATCTTGCTTTATAAATTGTGGCAATACAAACGCGGCCACTTTTCCATTGATTAACTTTTTCGCCTGGCCCACAAGTTTGATATCGTAATGTTTTTCTCTCGCCACCACTGCATCGGTTCCCTGGATATTTTGAATACCATTGAAAACGATATTGTCCGGGTGTTCCACGATTCCATATGCATGGGTTAAGAGAATGGTCCATTTGTTCACAGCATCGTATCCTTCAACATCTAAAGCTGGATTGCTTTCCGCAAATCCCAGCTGCTGAGCTAACAATAATGCTTGTTGAAAATCCAGCTTCTCCTCAAACATCTTTGTAAGAATGAAGTTCGTTGATCCGTTTACAATTCCCTTGATGGAATGTAACAGATCATTGTCATAGTACTCTTCAAGGTTCCTGATGACCGGAATTGAAGCACAGGCTGCAGCTTCGCATAAAAACGGCAAGCCTGTATCCAGTTGCAACTGCAATATTTCGGGTAGATGCTCAGCAATCATTTTCTTACTCGCACTCACCACAGCTTTTCCGTTCTTCAAAGCGGTAGATATGATTTCAAACGCCGCAACAGAATCATCGATCACTTCCACGATGACATTAATATTCGGGTCGCACAATAGCTCGTCTCTTTCTGTTGTGAACAATTCTTCAGGGGCATTTCTTTTTTTGTAAGGATTCTTGATACAAACTCTTGAAATGTTTGCATGCAAAGAAGGTGTTTGTTGCAGGATTTTATACAATCCTTCTCCTACAACGCCGAATCCGAATAATCCGATCTGTAAAACTTTGTTATGTGCTTCGGAAGAAGTCACGTGAATCATTTCCACTGCTTTGTCAATATCCATATTAACTATTTTACTGAGTGTAATTTTTTCGTATCGGTTGAATGATAATTCATTGAATCCCGCAAAAAATCGCGAATTATAAGTTCTATCTGGTCAAACTCCAACAAAAAACCATCATGACCATAATGGGATTGAATTGCTTTGTAACTGGCACCCGTAATGTGATCAGCAAGAAATCTTTGTTCAACCAAGGGAAACAGGATATCAGTTTCTATTCCGATAACGAATGTTTTTGACTTTATTTTTTTCAGCGCCTCTTCCACACTTTTCCTGCCACGGCCAACATTGTGAGCATCCATTCCCTGGCTTAGTTTATAATAACTGAACGCATTGAAGCGTCTGGCCAGTTTTTCGCCCTGGTATCGCTGATAAGATTCGCTCTTATAGTTAGCTAGCGAATCACTCTCTTTTTCAAATTGACTTTTGTGATAAGTTTCATAGTGCCTGTACGAAATCAATGCGATGCTCCTGGCTACTTTCATTCCTTCGACGCCAGCATCGGGCCTTCTTTCTTTCCAGCTATTATCCGCTTCTATGGCCATCCGTTGTGACGCGTTGAATGCAATGCCCCACGGAGAATGCTGTGCATTTGTTGCGACGGGAAAAATATAATCGAAGAGTCCCGGCTGTTCAATGGCCCACTCCAGTAGTTGTTGTCCGCCCATCGAACCGCCGATGCCTATGTGAATTTTATCAATACCCAGGTATTGTTTTAAATGCTGGTAAGATTTCACCATATCCCTTGTAGTAAAAAAAGGAAAGTCGTGGTACCATGGCTCACTGGTTTCCGGATTCAATTCAAGGGGGCCGATACTTCCGTAACAACTTCCCGGCATATTTACGCAAACGATATAATGTAGTTCGGGATCAAGCAGTTTCCCGTTTCCGACCAGTCCTGGCCACCACTCGACCGGATCGCTGTTGGCGGTGAGAGCGTGAAAGATCCAAACGACGTTATCCCTCTCAGCATTGAGATGACCGTGAGTGGTATATGCAAGGTGAATTTCAGGCAGCGTAATACCACACTCCAGGGTGAAAGGCTGATCGTATTTGTAAATATTTACCATAAAAGGATCTCGCAAAGGAAGCAGGGCGCAAAGAAAAGACATTTTCCGCTTTGCACCTTACCGTCTCTGCGAGATTATGTGTTGTCTACGTCATCAAGACTGGGAGGTGTACAGACCTCACAGGTCTATGTTCTATCCAACAAGCTCTTTCGAAAAGACCTTTTCAAATGATTGCTCGAAATCTGCCTTGATATCTTCGAGATGTTCAATGCCTACACTGATACGAACCAGGTTCGGTTCAACACCTGCTGCTTTACGCTCTTCATCACTCAATTGCTCATGGGTAGTTGATGCAGGATGAATTGCCAGTGTTTTTGCATCGCCGACATTCGCCAGGTGACTTACAAGCTTCAAGGAATCGATGAACTTTTTGCCGCTTTCAAGGCCGCCCTTGATGCCGAAATTGAGAATTCCACCAAATCCGTTTGTCAAATATTTTTTGGCAAGTTCGTAATAAGGACTGCTCTTCAAACCGGGGTACTGGACATATTCAACCTGCGGATGTGATTCAAGCCACTCCGCAAGTACCTGTGCATTGTCTACGTGACGCTGTACACGCAATGACAGGGTTTCAAGTCCTTGCAGATTCAGGAATGCATTAAAAGGACTTTGACTCGAGCCAAAATCGCGCAGCCCTTCAACTCTTGCACGTATTATAAATGCAATATTTGGTAAGCCCAACGGATTGCCTTCTCCGAATACATCCCAGAATTTCAAACCATGATAGCCCTCAGAAGGTTCAGTAAACTGAGGGAACTTCCCGTTAGCCCAATTGTAATTGCCGCCATCGACGATCACGCCGCCGATTGTAGTACCATGGCCACCGATCCATTTTGTGGTGGATTCAACAACGATGTTGGCGCCATGTTCGATAGGCCGAAATAGATAGCCACCTGTTCCAAATGTATTGTCGACAATCAAAGGGAGATCGTACTCCTTGGCAAGAGCAGCGAATTTTTCAAAATCAGGAATATTCAACCGTGGGTTCCCGATAGTTTCGAGGTAGATCGCCTTCGTGTTCTTATCAATATGCTTTACAAAACTTTCAACATTGTCGCCATCTGCAAATCGTACATCGACTCCCAGGCGTTTAAAAGCAACTTTGAATTGATTGTATGTACCGCCGTATAAAAATGTGGTTGAAATAAAATTATCTCCTGCCTGTAAGATATTGTTCAACGCTAAAAATTGAGCGGCCTGTCCCGACCCTGTAGCCAACGCTGCCACCCCACCCTCTAACGCTGCCATTCTTTTTTCAAAAACATCCGTGGTAGGATTCATGATCCGGGTGTAGATGTTACCGAATTCTTTCAACCCAAATAAGTTTGCTGCATGGTCGGAGCTTTGAAATCCGTATGAAGTAGTTTGGTAAATAGGAACGGCCCTTGAACGGGTTGTTGGATCAATTTCCTGGCCTGCATGAAGTTGTAGCGTTTCGAAATGAAGATTGTTGCTCATAATACAAAGTTTAAATGAAGAGTTTTTTGTGAAAAGTTTTTTGTTACAAGGTTCTTAATTGACAGGGAACGGCAAATAGCCACTTTGGGGGAGAAGATTAATTATGCCTTACGGCAACAACAGATACAACAGGAATAATACATAGTGGTGATGGAGGTGAGCATTGTATTGCACGCATTCATAACCGGGCAAATTTAGCGGACATTCCTCCAAATTAGGAAATTTTATCTGTTAATTTCTCTCCTCCCAACCGTCGACGATCGAATGGGACGCAAAACTACAATGATAAATAGATGCGGGTATCCGCCATTCTACGAATTGCTCAAATTTCCGTCTGGACCCTCTTTTCCGAGACTATCGCCTTCTTCCTATCGGCAAATGCGTTGAGACGGCCACATTACATCATCACGTCCCAGTGATCCTGCATATTCTGCCAATCGCTAAATGCTTCCTTACCGCCCCTGGCTTTCCAGTCGCTATCAATTGTTAGTTTGGAACTAATGCCTCCTCTTGGATTGCAGATCATTATGATCCTGATACGAGTTGGTTCATACACTGCTACAAGGTCGTCATAGACAATGTTAATGAGCCTTTCATACGATACGACGATATTCCTCAATTGAAATACATAGTGTTTTAGGGATTTCAATTCAACGATCTTTTTCCCGGGATAAAAAGTCAGGAATATGGTGGCGAAATCAGGTTGTTCCTGTACACCAAGGAATGTAAATTCCGGAATCTTAATCTTTATCTCGTATGCCTGCTGCGAAGGATTCGGAATCGCGGTCAACAGGTCACGACGGATATGTTTGTATGTTTGAATTGCAGTGCTCATGTATAATCTTAATTAGTCGACCTGCCTGCCGGCATGTGTGATGATTAGCCGATTAGCCGATAAAATACAATAAGGTAAGGTGTTCCTCTTTGTGACTTCATGTGTTCGCGGCAAATCCACAAAGGCAGAAAGACACAAGGGGGAAACCTTTATGCGGATTGAAGGATTTTTTTCTGGTTTAGAGTATTGAGAGCTTCATAATCCTCAAGGGCGTTGTCCAGATCATCGATAAGATCTTCGACTTCTTCAAGTCCTATACTGAGTCGGATCAGGCTATCGGCAACACCGGCGGCTTGTCTCCTTTCAGCAGGGATAGATTTATGAGTCATAGATGCGGGATGGCAAAGTAAACTTTTGACACCTCCAAGGCTTTCGGCCAGCTTGAACAGATTTGTTGACCTGACAAATCGTGTTGCTGCTTCTTCAGTATCATTTTGTAACGTGAAGGATACAACACCGCCAAAGCCCCTTGATTGTTTTTTGGCAATTGAATGGTTTGGATGTGTTTTTAAACCTGGATAGTATACCTTATCAACACCCGGATGTTGCTGCAGGAATTCCGCAACCGCCTGCGCATTGAGGCAGTGTTGCTTTACTCTAAGCGACAAAGTTTCTATACCGCGGATCACCAGCCAGCTATCGAAGGGCGCAAGTATTGCACCGGATGCGTTTTGAATGAATTTAACTTTTTCTCCGAGATGTTCGTCTTTTGTGACAACCAGTCCAGCGATCAGATCGCTGTGGCCGCCCAAATATTTTGTAGCAGAATGCACTACAATATCAGCTCCCAAAGAAAGAGGTTGTTGTAAGGCCGGTGAAGCAAAAGTGTTATCCACGCAAAGCAAGCACCCTCTTGATTGCGCAATTTTCCCGATCGCTGCGATGTCTGTAATCTTTAAAGTTGGATTTGTAGGCGTTTCAATCCATATCAATTTTGTTTTAGGAGTGATAGCATTAAAAACATTTTGGACATCAGTAGTGTCGACATAATTCACATGTATGCCGAACTTCTTATAGATCTGTGTGAACAGCCGGAAAGCACCGCCGTAGATATCATCTACAGCTAGTATCTCATCACCGGTTTTCAATAACTTAATGACTGCATCGATAGCCGCGAGGCCACTTCCGAATGCAATTCCCGTGCTGCCATTTTCTAATTGAGCAATCACAGATTCTAATACCGCTCGTGTTGGATTGTTGGTTCTGGCATAGTCATAACCCTTATTGATTCCGGGTGCTTCCTGAACAAAAGTGGAAGTTTGGTAGATAGGTACAGATACGGATCCGGTTAGTTCATCTACTGGAATGCTGTGAATGAGCCTTGTTGTCGCTTGCATGGTACATGTTTTTAATTTTTTTAAAAAATTAGCGACACCGTTATCAAGAGAGCTTTAGAGCGGAAAGCATGCCACGGCTCGAAGCTGTGGCACGCCTAAAAACAAAAAAGCTCGTCCGATAGCCAGACGAGCTTTTCAATATTTTGTGAAGATATTTTGAAGCCTGTATCTGACTTATCTATCCGTTTATCGATTGCTAAACTCAGTCAATAGTGAGCGCAGTCGAACTACGGTGGAGTTGGCACCTTACCCATGTGTAACATGTGCAGGTTGTCAAGGCGTCATCGGGCCATTTCCCTCAGCCTTTCTTGATAAGAGATGTTTAAAGAACTGGTGCAAATGTAAAGGGAGAAAGTTGAAAATGCCAAAAATTCTTTTCTGAACCAGGGAAGAGTCAGGAGTCAGGAGTCGGTTAGCCGGAGTCGGAAGTCCTGAGTTAGGATCATCACTTCCGACTCATGACTCCCGACTCCCGACTCCTGACTGATGATCCTCCCGGCTCCCGACTCACTTCTGACTTCTTTCTTCGTAAATTCGCCGTTCGGAAAAATTATGGCAAAGACAAAAAAGGCAGCTGCAGAAGCTATTGTGGAAGAACAGGAGTATATCGAAGTGTTTGGTGCGCGGGAGCATAATCTGAAAAATCTCGATATCCGGATTCCAAAAAATAAGTTGGTTGTATTTACCGGGGTGAGCGGAAGCGGAAAGTCTTCTCTTGCTTTCGATACGATTTATAATGAAGGGCAACGTCGGTATATGGAAAGTTTTTCGGCCTACGCGCGGCAATTCATTGGTGATATGGAACGCCCGGATGTAGACAAGATCACGGGCCTGTCGCCGGTTATCTCCATCGAACAAAAAACAACAAATAAAAATCCCCGTTCAACGGTTGGGACTATCACCGAGGTGTATGATTTTTTGCGTTTACTATTCGCCAGGATAGGAGAGGCATACAGTTATAACACGGGAAAGAAAATGATCAAGTTCAGCGAAGAAGAAATTGTGGGAAACATTTTCCAGAAATTCAATAACAAAAAGATCACATTACTCGCGCCGGTTGTGCGTGGACGTAAGGGACATTACCGTGAATTGTTCGAGGACATCCGGAAAAAAGGATTTTTAAAAGTGAGGGTAGACGGTGAAGTGAAAGACATCACCGCCAAAATGCAGGTAGATCGCTACAAAATACATGATATCGAAGTGGTGATTGATCGTTTGGCTGTGACCCCCGATATGAAAGTGAGATTGAGCCAGAGCGTGCAAAAAACGCTCCAGCTTGGAAAGGATTTGATGTTCTTATTGGTGAATGATTTCGACAAAATTGTACAATACAGCAAGCAACTGATGTGTGAGGATTCCGGCATCAGTTATCAGGAGCCTTCTCCAAATTCTTTTTCATTTAACTCTCCTTATGGAGCCTGTGGCACCTGCAAAGGTTTGGGTTCGGTTTACCAGATCAGCATGGAAGCCGTGATACCGGACTGGAGTCTTAGCATCAGCGAAGGCGCATTAGCTCCGCTCGGGGAAGAAAGAGAAGCGTATGTGTTCAAACAGGTTCAGCAAATTGCTAGAAAGCATAAGATAGATTTGAATAAACCCATCAAGGATATTCCGACAAGATCGCTTAATACCATTTTGTACGGGAATGAGAGCGGTCCTACTGAAGTTGACCTTGATTTCCAGGATGTGGAACCTGGACAGGCATACACAACAGAGTATGAAGGATTGATCCCTCAACTGAAGAGATGGTTTGCCGGTGGAACCAGTGATGCTGTCAGGGAGTGGGTAGAACAATTCATGGAGCTAAAAACCTGTACAACTTGTAACGGCGCAAGGTTGAAGGTGGCGAGCTTGTGGTTTAAAGTGGCGGAGAAAAATATCGCTGATCTGAGTGAGTTAAACCTCGACAAATTAATGAACTGGTTTCAGAGCGTTGAACAGCGTCTCAGTGCAAAACAAAATATTATTGCGAAGGATATCCTGAAAGAAATTCGGGAACGATTACAGTTCCTCTTAGACGTTGGATTAACATATCTCACTTTAAACCGGTCGTCACGTTCGTTAAGTGGTGGCGAATCACAACGGATACGTCTTGCTACGCAAATCGGCTCGCAATTGCAGGGCATTACTTATATCCTGGACGAGCCTAGTATAGGATTGCATCAACGCGATAATCACCGTTTGATCGGCGCGTTGCAGAATCTGCGGAACATTGGTAACAGCGTTCTTGTTGTTGAGCATGATAAAGATATCATGCTTGCTGCAGATCACCTGATCGATATTGGGCCACTGGCAGGCAAGCGGGGCGGCCAGATCGTCGCCCAGGGCGATCCTAAAAAGATATATGAGTCGGAGTCGGATACTTCCAAGTTCCTTTTTGGAGAAAAATCAATTGCTATTCCCGCTACCAGGAGAAAAGGAAATGGTAAAGTTCTTGAGTTAAAGGGTGCGAATGGTCATAACCTCAAGCAGGTTGATGTCAAATTTCCATTGGGAAAGTTTATTGTAGTAAGCGGCGTAAGCGGCAGCGGCAAGTCAACACTTATTAATGAAACTCTGTACCCGATCCTCAGTAAGCATGCGTACAATTCGCGCGCGACACCCATGGTGTATAAAACGGTGAAAGGATTGGATCATATTGACAAGGTGATCGAAATTGATCAATCACCCATTGGCCGGACACCGCGTAGTAACCCGGCAACTTATTGCGGATTTTTTACAGACATCAGAACTCTGTTCGCATCGGTTCCTGAAGCAAAAATCCGTGGGTATGCTGCCGGACGCTTTTCGTTTAATGTGAAAAGCGGGCGTTGTGATATGTGTGAAGGCGGTGGTATGCGCGTGATCGAAATGAATTTTTTACCTGATGTTTATGTGCATTGTGAAAAATGCAATGGTAAGAGATATAGTCGCGAAACGTTGGAGATTAGATATAAGGGAAAGTCGATCAGCGATGTATTGGATATGACCGTTGACGAATCAGTCGATTTCTTTTCCAATGTGCCATATATCTACCGGAAAATTAAAATTCTGCAGGAGGTTGGCCTTGGCTATATAACGTTAGGGCAGTCAGCTGTGACGCTAAGCGGAGGCGAGGCGCAGCGTGTAAAACTCTCAACCGAATTGGGAAAAAAGGATACTGGCAAGACCTTTTACATTTTAGATGAACCAACAACCGGCCTGCATTTCCAGGATATACAACATTTGCTCGATGTACTCAACAAATTAGTTGATCGCGGTAACACGGTTCTCGTCATCGAACACAACATGGACGTAATCAAAGTGGCCGACCACATAATCGATCTCGGGCCGGAAGGTGGTGATGGTGGTGGCCGCATTTTGTTTCAAGGAACTCCGGAAGAATTGATTCACGTAAAAGAAAGTCATACCGCAAAATTTTTAAAAGAAGAACTACGATGAATAAGCAACGAGTGCTGGTTGATATGGATGAAGTGATTGCAGATCCAATGGGGGCAATGATCGGATGGTATAATGAGAGATATAATAGCAACCTGAATTTTGAAATGGCACTTGGTGGATCCTGGTTACGGATATTTCCTGAAGAACATCGTGAAATGGTTACTGAGAGATTACTTGCTCCTGGTTTCTTCAGGAATTTGCCGGTGATCAGGAACAGTGTTGATGTGTTACGCGAGGTCAACAAGCGATATGAGCTTTTCATTGTCTCTGCCGCGATGGAGTTTCCCAATTCATTAAAGGAGAAATTGGAATGGCTGTTGGAGCATTTTCCTTATTTAAGTTGGCGACAGATGATCTTATGCGGTGATAAAAGCCCGGTACAAGGAGATTTTATGATTGATGATCATGTGAAGAACTTAAAACATTTTAAAGGAAAACCGTATTTGTTTACCTCTCCACATAACCTGGATATAACCGGTTATGACCGATTGAACAATTGGGAAGAAGTGGCTGATGTGTTTCTTGATAGCCGGAGTAGGTAAGATGTACGATGTACGAGGTGTGATGTGTAATGTAATCGGTATGAAAGAGGGAATATAGTCAGTCAGACTCATTTCATGTTCACAAACGTTAGGGAGGGTCAAATTTCACGTTCGGCGTTTTAGATTTCATATGTCACACACCACACATCTTGCCTATTGAATATACAACTTATAAGACCCTGTGACTTCGCCATTTCCTTTTTTATCCCACACTCTGAAAGAAACAAGAAAATAATCGTAGAGTTTATCGAGCCTCGTGATGACAGCTTTCAGTGTTAGCGCTTCAGCTCTTGCTGCTTCTATTTCTCCAAGATTGCTGAACAGGTCTTTTTCATCTAATAGTACTTGTCCTGTGCTGGTTTCAATCCTTTCCGAGGCGCCGATTTCCACCATACCATTGGTTTGTGTAAATCCACCTTCTATGATCAGACGCAAATTGACTTCCTGGTTTACTTTCGCCTCATTAGAAGAAGGAACCAAACTTCCATCTTCAAATAATAAAAATGCCTGGCTGACCTTCAGATCGCCTGTTGTTTTCAATTCAATCCCATTTCTGATTTTGGAACCTTTGCTCACGGGCTTGTTATCGGAAGACGGCTCTTGTTTCACAGTGAATTCGCAGGAACAGAACAAAATAATAGCTAAAAAAAAGATTGGGGTCATGATCTTCTTCATAAAAGTTGTTTTGGTAAAGTGAAACTAGGAAGAATTTTAATTGCTTTGAAAAACAGTTTGTCTCAATGGACAATGAACCTTTGAGTAGCCATGACTTGAAAAAGGAGATTGCCCATCGGGGCTAGCCGTTTGTTGTTTTGGGGTTAGCCTCGATGGAGCATTTAATTGCTTTGTTCAGGTGCTGCAAAGCGGTACCCCTGGCTGGATATGCAGCTTTTGCTATTAAGTATGGTGTTGCTAATACGACATCTGGAAGACAAGATTCAACGAAAAACAAAAAACAAATAGCCGGCAACTACTCATCGCCGGCTACTGAGGATACTGGAAAATGGACCAGAAAAATTTGAATCCCAATAAGCGGGTGCAGGGAGTGATTAATAAAATCGTTTTCTAATCAGGGTACTTAATGATAGGGAACGGATCAGGTTTTGACTCAACCGGATATTAGATTCTACTAATTTCCCTGCTGCTTATCGGTACATTTATGGGTAGTAAAAGAACTTGTTGTTATCGAACGGTTACTTTTCCCGTCTCTATACGCTCGTCGTCACTGAAAACTTCAAAAAGATAAACGCCCTTCTCTAAATTATTAATAACAGTTGTTTGTTTGTTTCTAATGTTCGCCTGCTTCATCAGGTTTCCATCCATATCGAATAGGAAAAATTGATAGATCCTGCCTCCCTCACCGCTCGCACTGAAAAATAATACCTGCTGGTTCGCATTAGGGTATAGTCTGATCTTATATTTTTTACTGGTAAATTGTTTCTCTACCACAATGGAGTCGCGGTAATGTGTTACCGGAGATTTGCGTGCCTCTGAAGCTACAGCGTACGATTGTAAGGACAGAGCCAACAACATGAAGAGAATGATTGCGGGCACAACACGGACCACAAGGGTTTTCAGGGGTACAAATCTTTTCATACGGTTGCCTTTCGTGAAGGTATGTTTTCAAGGGTACGGGATACAACGATATAACGGTTGATTAGAATCTGATAGGGCAACTCGTTGAATTTCTGTACCTCTTATCGCTTGTTAAGCGGACGCCAAGTTTGAATTGAATAGAGTAGTAAGCATCGTTATTAGTTGCTGTTCCTCTCTTGTCTCCAGGAAAGAAGAGCGTGTTGTTACCAAGTTGGTCGCCAGTTTTATTTGCCATGCGTTCGGCTAGTTGTGCCTGTGGTAATGGCATATAAGCATAGAACAAAGCTGGATCGACATAAGTGGTGCTCACATCGTCAATATAGTCTGTAAAGGTTTTGCGATGGATAACTTCAAGGCTAAGATTCACGGATTCGCTCAGAAAATATTTTACACCAACACCCATTGGAACATTCATTTGAGTCAGTTTGTACTCTTTTCTGTCAGGATATTCCGGGAATCCCTGTCCTTCAGTATGCAATGTTGCGAGATTTACCCATTGACCATTCAGAGGGTCGGTACCCTGTGGATTATACTTAAACAGACCAACGCCAATCACTCCATACGGTCTTAATTTGTGGAAGATATCGCTGGGTTCATACTCGAAAAAAACAGTTGGATATATTTCCGCCATCAGTGTTCCCTCGACGAGCTTTGAGCGAAAGTTTGAATTTCTGATTAACCTTGCTTCTTCGTAGCCACCTTTCGGTTTTATGAGTGCATCATCACCTTCTAATGTTCCAAAGCTTGCTGACAGTCGTAAACCGAACCACTCGTTTGGTTGGTAGCCGATGTAAGCACCGAACATCAGCTTTGTAAGAGGAATATTATTATCCTTCAGGAACGTCGTTCCCTTTCCCATGTTCCCGCCTAAGTCGCCGAGAAAGTTGGATGGACCAACTGTAATCCCTGCTTCAAAGAAAGAAGAAGATTCGGAATTCTGGCTAAAAGAAGTTGCGTGGCTAGCGAGAAATAGAAGTGTTACCACACAACACTTCCATACAGAAGAGCGTAAATTCTGTTTCATGGAATATTAGATTTTAGTTTTCAGATGGTCTCGTGATTTCCAGCGGCTAAAATAATAATCGCAGGAGATACTTACAAGAAACGTGGAAAGAGTCTTTTTATGTGCGCTCTTATGATTTTTTTTTCAAAATAGCTGTTTGAAATACAGTGAATTCATTACTCATTGTGACGAATCATTTCTATATGTTCTATATTGTCTTCCATGTAAACATCGCTGCTCTGTTGAAAACCAAAGGATTCATAGAATTTTTTAAGATAAAGTTGAGCAGCTATGCGGATATGTTGTTTTTCCCACAGAACGTTTATCATGTCTACGGACTTCTCCATTATTTTTTTTCCAATTCCTGATTTTCTCATTTTGGGAAAAATAACAACGCGACCGATAGACACTTCATGATAAGAAATGCCGGCAGGTACCAGTCTCGTATAGCCCACCAGTCGCTCATCTATCCATGCCATCAAATGCCATGAATCCTGATCCTTATCGTCAGCATCCTGGAAAACGCAGTTTTGCTCGACAACAAATACTTCATTGCGCAACTGTAAAATGGCGTAAAGCTCCCCAGGTGATAATTGCTTAAAAGGTTTACATTTCCAGTGAATATGATAATCCACGATCAATAATTATATTTTTCTCCCCAGAGGTTCTTTAAAAACTTGCGTAATTCTTCTTCACGCGGATTTTTTCCGGGATCGTAGAATTTTTTTCCAGTTATTTCCTGTGGAAGATATTCCTGCTGCGAAAAGTTTCTTTCATAACTATGCGCATACTGGTATCCTTTGCTATAACCTAAATTCTTCATAAGCCTGGTAGGTGCATTTCGAATATGCAACGGCACTGGAAGATCTCCATGTTGTTTTACTGCTAACTGTGCTTCGGTGATAGCCATATAAGAAGCATTACTTTTAGGCGAGGAAGCCAAATAGGTTGCACACTGAGATAAAATGATGCTTGATTCAGGATAACCGATCTTATTCACAGCGTCAAAAGTAGCATTCGCTAAAAGCAGCGCATTTGGATTGGCATTGCCGATATCTTCACTCGCAAGGATCACCATCCGGCGTGCAATGAACTTTACATCCTCACCTCCTTCAATCATTCGTGCCAGCCAGTATACTGCACCGTTAGGATCACTTCCTCGCATTGATTTAATAAAGGCAGAAATAATATCATAATGTTGCTCACCACTTTTGTCGTACAAAGCAATACGTTGCTGTGCAATTTCCATTACAGCATTGTCTGTGATAACAATCTCATTGTTGTTTGAAGACATGGCGTCAACTACGAGCTCAAGAAGGTTGTATAACTTCCTGGCATCACCGCCCGCGATAGTTAACAGCGCCTCGGTCTCCTGCAGTATGATTTTGCTTTGTTTTAATATCTGATCTCGTTCTATAGCTTTCCGGAGCAGCTGAATAAGATTATTTTCTTCTAAAGGTTTTAGAACGTAAACATGGCAACGGCTTAATAAGGCGCTATTGACTTCGAAAGAAGGATTTTCTGTGGTAGCACCAATTAGTGTGATGATCCCTTTTTCAACAGCTCCCAGTAGTGCATCCTGCTGACCTTTGTTGAATCGGTGAATCTCATCAATAAAAAGAATTGCGTTTTCTTTCGCCCTGGCTTGTTCTATTACTTCACGCACATCTTTCACACCGGCGCTGATGGCACTTAAGGTGGAGAAGGGCGACTGCAGGGTGTGAGCTATAATGTTGGCTATCGTAGTCTTCCCGGTCCCGGGAGGTCCCCATAAAATCATTGAAGGAATTCTTCCCTGCTCGATCGCTGTTCGTAGAATACTTCCTTTGCCTGCCAAATGTTCCTGACCTTCCAGATCCTCTAACCTGTTAGGCCGCATTCTTTCTGCCAATGGAGCTGTTGCCATGCGGCAAGTTAAAGAATAGTCTTTGGAGTCAGGATTCGGGAGTCAAGAGTCAGAAGTCAAGAGTTGGGAGTCGGAGTTGGGAATTGGTTTCACCCTCCAGACTCCGGACTCCTGACTCAAACATTGACTCCTGACTCAAACATATGTTCGCAGAAATTCGGCAACCTTATCGAAAGATTCTAACAACCTGCTGCCTCTCCAGCCATGTCCCTCATTTGGGTAATAAAGATATTTATGGATTACCCCGTTGTCCTTTAATTTGTCCCTGAGCAGGACCGATTGATTCTCGGGTACAAGAACATCACGACCGCCCTGTAACAATAATGTTGGGGGAGACTTGGCTGTTACATAGTTGATCGGGCTGGACTGCTTGTATATTTCTTTGTTTTCGGAAGGACTCATTCCTACCAAAGCATTCAACAAGAAGGGTATTCACGGGTTCCCTGGGTGATTGTAAAGCTCGGTGAGATCTGAAGGCCCAAAAAAAGATACAATTGCTTTGACTTTTTCGGGATCGCTATTTTTATAACCTTGAAGGAGCGCCAGGTGTGCACCTGCACTTGCCCCTAATAAGACGATCTGATCAGAAATTTTATATTCAGAGGACTTTGTCTTTAAGAAATCCATTGCTGCCTTTATATCATTCTCCTGGGCGGGAAACCTGTTGCTACCGGTATTGAAATTAAACAGGCGATAGTTTACGTTCGCGAAGGCATAGTCAGGCAGGCGCTTTTGTAGTTCATTAATGTACCGATCAAACTCAGACTTATCACCGCCATTCCATCCGCCACCATGAATCAGTACAATTAATTTTGTACTGTCCGGGTGGCGGTCTGCTGGCAGGTATACGTCCATGCGGTGTTTGATATCTGCGCCATAAGACACGTTTTCTAATATTTCAGCCGGAACGTCATGCGTCCGGGTCACTGTTGAATTGAAAGTGAGTGCCAGAGCCAGTAAGGGAGTTATCATCGAAAGCATCTCTAAAATTAAAAAGATGCGTTGTTTTTTTAGAGAGAAGCGAGGCTAATAAAAAGTGAAATTTCTTCAACGCGAATTGCCACGAATTCCAGCGTCTCCGAAGAGATGATTTATGGG
Source organism: Flavitalea sp. (assembly GCA_036742645.1). Lineage (GTDB taxonomy): Bacteria > Bacteroidota > Bacteroidia > Chitinophagales > Chitinophagaceae > Flavitalea. The sequence goes on along the minus strand of DAINQQ010000066.1, from coordinate 68 downwards.
GACAACATCCAAATCGGAATGCTTGCCACGAATTGCACGAATTGCCACCAATTAATTCGTGATAATTC
>DAINQQ010000065.1:0-25575 GCA_036742645.1 Flavitalea sp. | reverse complement strand
GAACCATTTCAACAAAATATGCGCGGTTTTCCTTAGTACCCATTGCCGGTCCGCGCCAGATGGGTGCAACAAGGCTTCCGACCTTCAGGTTAAGACTTCCCACTTTATCGGCAAGCTTTTTTATTTCATCGTCAGTACTATCAATATTGATATGTGGGTCAAGCAGGCCAAGGTCAATGCCGTCAAATTTTATTCCGTCTACTTCGGCAGTAGCCGTCAGCTTAAGCATCGTATCAAATGGTATCGGTGGTTCCGAATCTGCGCCTTTCCCGACTATACCCGGCCAGGTAGCATTGTGCAGTTTGGGAAAATTATTTTCATTCATATCGTTAGAATTTTATGTTTCGTAAGTCAACCGTTGACCATCAACCGAAAAAATGAACTGCCCTCTTTTAATCCCAAATCATTCGATTGTCGGTCGGCGTCATAAGATCATATCCGGATTTCCGGGACCGAAGTGTTTGAGCATTACGATTGGGTCGGCCTTCGAATTGTTCGTGATCGTAACGCCTTCGATTGCAGCTTTTTCACTGATAAAAAATTCATCGTTTGTCAACTGACCGTATCGGATCAGGGCCGGAGTTTCTATATCCCAAACGCCCATTTTGCCATGTCCCTGCATCATGATAATACCATAAGCAGCACGGTCGCTGATTGTGACTGAACGCCCGGGGAAGATTGTCAGCTCTTTTGCACTGAATGCATCCGAGAGATAACAAACCCAGTTTTCGTGATAGCCTTCCGAGTTCATTTCATCCACTGACCTCACTGGCTTTGGACGCATAAATCGCGTTTCAAGGATATTGGAATTTGTATTTAATTCCCAATCGATCACGTCCATTAAATCATCGAAATTTCCAATCCTGTCTGGTGGTGTTCCATTCCACAACAATTCTTCAGGAACAATAGCTTCATTTACCAGCGATTGATACATGGCAAAAACATCCGATGCTTTTTGTGGTTCATATGTACACATACTACCGGGCGCATGAAGCATGCCTGGCGGGACATCCCATCCTGTACCGGGATCTAGTTGAAATGCCTGGGAATAGCTGGTAATCTTATTATCGCCTTTTGTAAAGTTGACGAGACACTCGCGAATTTGCTCCTTCGTTGTACCAGGGGCAATGCCGAAAAACGTATAAGGAAAGTCGCCACCATGATTATTTAATTGCGGCGGGAAATAGTAGGCCTCAGGTTTTCCCAGCTGCCCGATCAATGCTGCCTTCTCATCATTATGATGAATATGATGTGGCAGAGGACCCATGTTGTCAAAAAATTTAGAATACATCGGCCACGAGCTATGTTCATCCCAAAGGCGATTACCGATGATGGTGCCTTTTAGTTCGTTGATCGCATCTTTCAATAGAATTCGTTCTTCCTTTGATCCGTCGTTCATTACAGCCATACTTAAGCCTTCATTCTCTCCTGTTAACGGGCCATTCTTTGCAGGCGTCGTAGATGACAGCCATCGTTCGTCGATGCCTCCCCGCTTTCCACCTAGAACGTAATAATCATCAGGATGTAGTTTAATCCTTCTTCCCGGTACGCAAAACGATCGTGGTACCCATGTAGGAGCTAAACGCAAAATTCCCTTTCCCTGGTCAAATGCTTTTTGCGCGATAGATAGTTTTTCCATTGGCAGTTAATTCAAATGATTTTTAGTCTTCTCGTTAGATGTTTAAAAATAAATCTATTTCTTTCTTATGAGATAATACTTCGAATTCGAGATCATATTTTCTTCTTTCTGCCGGAGCAATCATTATAAGACTCTTCTGTTCCCTGGCTTTTGCCTGGCCGACCGGAGGATGTGTTCCAGGTTCCAAACCGGTTACGTATTCACCTCTTCCCCAATGCTGCCAGTTGGATAACCAGGGCAATTGACTTTTTTGAAACCTTAATGCAAGTGCAATGCCGAGTTTGGGATTGTGTACTCCGCACCTGCAATTTCCCGATGCGTCAGCCTCTGCATCAATTATTGCTACTTCTTCACCTGTGCCCAGGTGATCATCTAACGGTGCGGGACAAGTGCGGAAGTCATTTCCTTTTATAAAAATTTTATTGTTACCGCCAGGGTGTCGCGGTTGCCACTCTCCTTTCCAAATGAGAACAGAACCTTCATCAACCAATGGCCAGCCGAGATTGCAGTGGTATAGCAGCATGTGCGGAGCCGGCGTATTGCCGCGATTAACTACTTCATCATGTATTCTGATCAGGGATTTGCCTAGAGTACAGGAAATTGTGCGTTTCAATTCCAGCGATGGACCAAATATTTGAGTTTCTTTAATTGTACCTGTGATACTCATATCCAATTTATCTTCAAAAGGATTTGGCTGGATGATTGATTCGACCTCAGCGGGACTATTGCTTATCAGGCCATGCAGGCCACGCTCGCCGAATTTATCTGATTCTGGTCCACCCACATGGGTAAGTCCGCAGGTTGTTATTAATCCTCCGCCCCAGGTTCTTAACCAGTCGATTCCCCTATCGGAAAATGGTTGAGGAGTTGTTGCGCCTGTATGACTAAGCCAGGCAAGACTATGCTCGTTAAAAAAGGCTTCTCCGACATCCATTGCGCGGTCAATGAGTACTTTCAAACGCAATCCACTTCCTGTATTGATCCATGCAATGCGATTGCCCCGCCCTGGACCGTTATCTATAATCGAGGTTTCAATGCCCCCGATTTGCGCAGTATTAGAAACTTTATCAAACCAGGATTTGTTCATTTACGAATTTGCGTTTACGAAGTAACGATGTCGGATGATCGATGATTGAAAGAAAAAATATGAACACTTCATATGGATTTACAAGCTTGATAAGGGCTTTCCCTCTCATTTTTTTCCCGCAAATCATTTCTTCCCATCAATTCCCGAACCTGGCGCATCAATTCATACTACCGACTCCCGACTCACGACTATTTTTTCGTGACTTCTTTCTTTTTATACACTTCGTGATCTTTATTTCCTCCTGAAACAAGGTAGGCTATCAGATCTTTTAATTCTTCAGGGTTTAATCCATTGATAAGCCCTGGTAACATAATAGAAGGCGCATCGGAGATACTCGTTCTTGAAACATCTTTTTTAAGTATCTCACGTACCTGTTCAGGCGCGAAGGGATTCTGGTTGATGTAATATTTATCCTTATCCTGGTTGTTCAGTCTTCCCAGGATAGAAGTCCCATCGTTCATATAGAAATAAGTCGCTGCATACTGATCGGAAACCTGTTTACTTGGTTCAATAATCGATTCAAGGATATCGCGCGTAGAAAAGCGCGTGCCCAGTTGCGAGAGATCAGGTCCGATATCGCCACCTTCGCCACCCAACCGATGACAGGAACCGCAAAGTGTAGCCGTAAACATAGCCCTGCCCTGCTGAAAATTTCTGGCGTTTAGTCCACCCGCCATAACTGCCTCCGCTGAATCCAGTTTCCACCTACGGCCCGGGCCCTTTGGCCTCGCTGTTGCACCAACCAATCTGTTTCCACTTTTTTGATCCACCAAGCCACTTCCCGATAGCTTGTTGTAATAGGCAAATTGAGCTTTCGGAACATTTTCGAGCGCTAATTTTCTCGCGCGGTCAATGAATCCAATGTAACTGTTTCCTGCCTTAAAACTGAAGGCAGTATCAAACCAGGTAAAATATTTTTCCCGTGCCTGTGGAGTCCAGCCGTTTTCCGCGGCAGACAATGCCGTCGCATAGAATACCTGCTGAGCAGGAGGTGTTTTAGACAACATACCTGCGATGTCCATTCCATATTGTGGATTGCGCAGAATAAGATCTGATGAATGTGTTACCGTTTGCTGGAGTGAATCATCATCCTTTGCATTTTCCAACAAAGCAAGTGTTTTTACAACCACTTGTGGATCCCCTGCATGGATCAATATTTTACTCAATTGCCTGTTCACCTCATTGTTGGTTGCAGGGTAATTTGGCCCGAGGTAGGCAATTAGCTGAGCCTTCTGCGAAACGTCCGGTTGACCCATGCGATAAAGCGTTAACTCCACCGCCCGTAAAAAATCGACTTGCTCTGCTGCAGACAACTGCTGAAATTGGACGCCTTGCAAGGAATTGAATATTCTCTGCCCGAGAGCCTGGTCTCCTTTTCTTGCTAAAGCAACCATCGCCTGGATGAGAATTTGCGGATCTTTTTCAGACAACGCTTTTTCACTCCAAAGATGCACAGGCTGGCTTTCAACGGCTACCCGCGCTGCATAACGGATGAATCGATCTGCGTGCTTAAGATAAGGCCATGCAAAGTCTACTGCTTTTGGGTTTGTTGCATAATGATATTGTTCGAGATCATGCCTTATCTTGCGAGCTTCATTTGCCGTGGCTGAGCCTGAAGAAGCCAATGCAGTATTCGACATTGTATTGTCCTTGTAGTAAACACGATACAAGTGTGATTCGAGCTTACGGCCACCCGTAAGAAAATAGAGCGCCCCATCAGGACCCATCATCCCATCAGTTAATGGCAAAGGGGCTCCGGAAATAAATTCTTCAGCAGTTGCTTTGTAGGAAGCTCCTTCCGGCTGCAAATGAATGGCATAAATGATACCGAAACTCCAATCGAAAGCGAAAAGAGAATGGCGGTATTTTTCGGGAAACCGGGCAGTTCTTCCACTAAAGAAACTCGTTGGAGATCCCTGTCCAATATTCAGAATCGCAGGAGAATTATCCGGGTAAGTTGGCGACCATTTCAAAGTACCGGCACGCCATCCGAATTCACTACGGCTCGTAACATGGCAAATCCGGGTTGGGCGGTACCATGGCAGGCCGATATCCCATTCCATGTCCGAATCGTAGGTAAACAACTCGCCATCTTCATTAAAGCCCATATCAAACGGATTGCGAAATCCGGAACTTACTAATTCCCATGTACTGCCGGCAGAATCAGTTCGTGCAATCCAACCTCCGTGAGTGGCGACGACATTGTCGTGTCCATTAGGGTCTTTGATCAGTGGGAAAATATTGTCTAATCTGGATGTATCCTCATAGCCCTTCATCGTAGGAATCTTCGTAAAATTCCCGGCGATTACATAGATTGATTTTCCATCGGGTGCCAGCACTGCAGTGTGCGGACCATGTTCACCATATCCATACAATCGCTTTAACAATGTGATCTTGTCATATTGATCATCATTATTAGTATCCTGCAGGCGATAAAGGCCGCTTCTTCGTGAGAGAGTCGTGTCACCTTCATCATTCACCATCACATAAAGACTGTTGAAGGCATATAACAATCCGTGGGCATATCCGAGTTTCAAAGATGCGGTATCTCCTGCAATTTTAATATCCAGCTTTTCAACATTCAGTTTTGTTTTGTTCGTATCAGATCCAACCGGCGGGATTGTTAGCCGGTATAGGTAGCCATATTGATCACAGGCGATCATCCTTCCCTTATTATCAAAAGCCATGGCCACCCAGGAGCCCTGTTCGTTTTCACCCGGGCTATATAAATGGTCAGCCTTAAAATCAGGCAATAATTTCAGTTTTTCAACTCTTGGGTCAACTTTGCTTTCACCGGCAGCATCTTGCTCTTTGACCTGGCAGGCAAGCAACGTTGTAGCAAGTGCCAGTACTGCGAAGAACATTCGTATAATCAAATTTAATTTTGCTATGCATGCAAATATTTTCTTGCTTGGATTCAAAGCCATGGAGATGTATTTAAGATTTGGTGATTTCGAGAATTGAATGACATTTTTTTTCCTTGACGCTTGTTTGCTCACCTGTAAATCTTACACGGCATTATCGAACAAACTTCTTCATCATTTCAGCATCGCTTATGACATTTTTAGCGAAACGAATATATGGGAAAACCTGCGCAAATTATTTAAGTAAAATATAAGCTGGACCGCGGGGATAATTCTGAAGGTATGTGAATTGTCAAAGAATGATTTATGCCTCTTTTTTTTTGCATGAAGTATATTGAAATGTTTATATTTTCCGAGGTATGGATCGCCATTTAGCGATGAATAAAATATAATTTTAAACTTTGGGTGTAATATGTTTTTGGCTTATTTTTGCAGCCTTAAAAAAAGGGAGATAGAGTTCCGTGGCCGGCCATGTCGGTGGGATTCAAATTGATTCCGTAGCTCAGTTGGTAGAGCAATACACTTTTAATGTATGGGTCCTGGGTTCGAGTCCCAGCGGGATCACTAAAGTCAAGAAGAAAGCCCTCCGGTCAAGGATTCGGGGGGCTTTTAATTTTTTTATAGAGCATTGGATTTCGCATAATTTATTCACCGAAATCCAATGCCCTACTACCTGCAATTAAACTGTTACCAGCGCATTTTCCTTTGATACATTTTCGGCAGCCGCAACAATTACTTTGGCAACTGCTTCAGGCTGCGACATGAAGATTACGTGACTGCCTTTGATCTCGGTTACTTTAGTATTTGAGCGTTTGTACATATTGCGCTGAATTTCGGGTGCAATGCTTTTATCTTCTGTAGCTACGCAAGCGTATACTGGTTTGTCTTGCCAGGCTGCATGCGAAATGGGTGTTACGAACCCTTTTGCATAAAAAGCACCTTGTGACGCATACATGAAATCTGCTTCCTCCTTACTGATGTCTGCACAAAATCCCGCATGATATTTTTCCTTATCGTAATAAACTATCCCCTTAGCATCGGGAGGCAATACGCCATTTTCTGGAGCTGGAGGGGCTGTTTGCAGCCACTGCAACGCTGATTCACCCTGGTCAGGCTGAAACGCTGCTACATAAACCAAAGCCACAACATTTGGATGATTTCCCGCTTCCGTAATGACCGCTCCACCCCATGAATGACCTACGAGTATAACAGGTCCATCCTGGTTGTCCAACACAACATTTGTTGCGTTAACATCATCTTCAAGCGATGATAATGGGTTTTGTACAACAGTTACTTCATAACCTTTACGAGTAAGAACTTCATAAAGCGCCTTCCACCCGGAACCATCTGCGAATGCACCATGAACGAGCACAATTTTGATTTCCTGTGTCATAATGTTTAGTTTTTGATTGTTAAAATATAGATCTTAATTAATCTGTGTTGGTATTCCTGGAGTGAGATAGATCGTTTTTTTGCGAACAATTTCATTATTGCCAATTGCATTTTTCAAGGCAGACTCTTTCTCTTTAAAATGTGTCCACCCTTTTTGATGAATTGGAATTATTTTGTTCGGGTTTAAAATATATGCTGACTTAATAAGGTCACTGCTGTTCATCGTGTATTGACCGAAGCCGGTGAGATGCCTGAATTGAACCGATCCAACATGAATAATGCCCACATCAATTTTATAACGCTTAGCAATTTCATTGATGCCTCCGAAGTATACCGTATCACCTGAAATGTAAATCGCGCCATTTTCCTGCTCATCAAATTCTATGATGAATCCAATCACCGGGCCTGATAAAAACTCTGGAATCCACCACGGATGATGCTGGGCCGGAGTAGCTGTAATTCTAAGGTTGGTAAGCTTCTTTGTGTCAATCCAATGGGTTTCCCAATTATTAAGCCCAACTACCATTCGCATGTTTCTTGCAGCAGCCCTGGTAGAAAGAATCTTAGGAACAGTGAGCGCAAACTTCTTCCCATTGATATCAAAATTATCCTTGTGCTGATGATGGCTTAAAAGTACGAGGTCAATATTTTCCAGTTCAGTAATCTTTAACGCGGGATTATTGGTTTTCCTGGAAAAAGTTCCATAGCCATGGTAATACAGTTTCCCTGCGTCATCTAAAGTAGGATCAGTCAGAATTTTATATCCGTTGATTTCTATAAGGACGCAGGCTGTATCAATATATGTGATGCTAAATTTCATCCTGTCACTTGAGATAAGTTGATGTCAGGTTTATCCGAGAGATGAGATTCACTTGACATTTTCACCGGAGCACCTAAAACGCCATCATCGCCTGTATTATGCCGGGGACATTTGTTTTGATTCCACGGAATTTTGCTTCCAATCCCATTCTATTTTATCGGCGTATTTATCGATCCATTGCAAAATGTCATCCGCATCTTCTTTCCATGTGGGCAGACCAAGTACGAAATGATTTTTATTCGTATACAATTTATATTCTGTAATAGAACCGTTTTGTTCGTAGGCCTTAAAGTTTCTGTTATTGAGATGGGCTGGCATGATATGATCGGTATCGCCGGCGGTTATCAGGAGCGGCGCGTGCTGCTTCTTGAAATCTACATGCGCAGCGTTACCCAAAGCGCCCCGTGAAACGGTTTTGGATTCAGGTATGGTATACGTTTCATAGGCACGTTCCTGATCTTCCAATTTCATTCCATTTACAAAAGCATACTGCCAGTCCTCGAAAGACATCATATAGGTTTCTTCAATGTCTGTAAAAAGTCCCAGCGATTTCCAACCTGCTTTGAGAAATGAAAACTCGTAAGGGAATACGCCTTTGGGGGGAACTGAATGTATGGCCACAGCAGCAGCAGCGAGGTCGCGGTTCAACATAATTTGAGTTAACATTCCACCAAAAGAATGCCCGATGACAATTGGTTTTTCAGGCAGGGCTGAAATGATATTTACATGATGCTTTATTAATTCATCCAGCGTTAATAGTGCAAGTTCTTTATCATGGTGAGGATGTCTTGCGCGTAGTTCAGCTGCGGGAGCATCTTTGTGCGGCCAGGCGGGAGCAAGGGTGGAATAACCTTTACTTTCAAAATATGTTCTCCATTCATCCCAGCAACTATTGCTGACAAACGCTCCTGTGATGAATACAATTGATTTGGGCTGTTTCATTTTGTTTAATATTTATGTAGTTTGAAAAATTGTTTCTGTCGGAGAGGTGTCCCTGATTCCAGGTAGAACTCCCCGCTTCCTGAAGACCAGCTTCATTGAAATGGATAACGCTTTGCAACAATATGATCGGTGAACTCTACAAATCTATAGTCATTGGTTTCGCAAGTCAATTCGCAAATGATGCGAGATGTTATATAAATCAATTCAACTGTCCGGGATTCTCGGCGGATTCTGTCGGGCAGGTGTCTCACACCTTGGAATTTATTCAGCCGTTTTCAAAATATCACTTCACTTAAGCTAAATGCCTGTTCTGTATTTCTTTCTTGAACTCCGTAAAATTCACCCCACAATTATTTTTAAAGAACTTGCTGAAATGAGCCAGGTTGTCGAAGCCGAGATCATACGCAATCAGTTTCATAGTCGCGGAAGAATACATGGCTCTTCGCTTTGCTTCGATTATGATCAGTTGTTGGACATGGTGGCTTGCCGGGAACCCTGTTATTTTTTTAACTGTGCGATTAAGATAATTGGGTGTTATATGAAGTTCATCCGCATAGTCCCTAACCATCTTTTTTAAAATAAAATTCCTCTTCAATAACTGCATGAATTTTATTACTAACTCCCGTTCTTTAGTTTCTGCGGAAGCGTAAACAGGTGCGCCCACATTCCTGGAAATATAAATCATGAAAATATTCAGCAGGCCTTTTAATAATTCCATCCTCCTGGTGAAGTAATTGGTGAATTCCAAATCCATCTTCTTTGCAATTATTTCCAGTTCCATTGCTACATCGCTCCCCACTTTTATAGTTGTTAATTCTGAATAGCCATTACTTTTTTCCATCCATGAAAAACTGTTTATATGACCTTCGGATAAACTAATGAACTCAGTGGTAAAGGAGATATAATAACCTTCAACAAAGTTTTCCGCCCTGCACTTTCTTACATGGCCAGGTGGGATGCAGTAAATCGAATTCTCTTGAAGCGCATGGATCACGCCATCAACTTCCAGCGTTCCATTGCCATTCTTTATCCAGATCACTTCAAAGACTATCAATTTTTCGGGAGTACCTTCAAAGAAAGCCTTCTCTATATTCATCCATTCAAGAGAATAAATTTCGAATCTGTTATTATGAACCCAATTAGCATTAATGCGTCTTTGATCGCGAGCAGTGATTGGAACTAGTGGCAGATAAGAAAGTGAGGTGTTCATAAACAATAGCATTGGTGAAAGCACTAAAATCAGTTACGAACATGGATAGCCAATTCATGTGCCAATAACCTATTCAATTGAGAAACTGTCAGTTAGCTTAAAAAGTAAAACAGCGATTTAGCGATATGTCGCTAATTCGTGAAGGGGGTGTTGACATTTCAACGGTATTGAAATGTATAACAAAAAGAAGGATATGGAAATTGATTGATGGCGGCATAATCATATATTGCTCTGACACCGGCATATATCATGATGAAAAAAATTCTTATTGTAGAAGATCAGTTTATAGAGGCTAACAACCTCCAGATGATATTGGAAAAAGCAGGATATAGTGTTTGTTCCATCGCTCGTTCTGTACCCATTGCCATGGAGATTGTTCAAAAAGAAAAACCAGACCTGGTGTTACTGGATATTTTGTTGCAGGGCGAATTAACTGGAATTGACTTAGCCAGGAAATTAAGAGACAAAAATATCGGCTTCGTATATCTTTCCGCTAATTCCAATAAGAGAATATTGGATGAAGCCAAAGTTACTCGGCCCTATGGTTTTCTTGTGAAACCATTCAGGGAGAAAGATGTGCTGGTAACGCTTGACATCGCCTGGTATCTTCATGAGCAATACCTGAAATCAAAAGCGGCCCGGGAAGAATTTTTGGACAAACCAGTGGATCATTCTAAGATTCCCGAATTTAGGAATATCATTGGCAATAGTGGATCACTCAAAACAGTTCTGGATACAGTGCTGACCGTTGCCCCTTCAGGAACTTCGGTCTTGTTGTTGGGAGAAAGCGGGACAGGCAAAGAAAGAATTGCGGAATGCTTTCATTGGCTTTCAACCAGGAAAACGAAACCATATGTGAAGGTTAATTGTGCTGCATTGCCTTCAACCTTGATTGAATCAGAACTGTTCGGTCATGAACGAGGTTCATTTACTGGCGCTCTAGAGAAACGAATTGGAAAATTTGAACAGGCAGATACGGGAACTATTTTTCTTGATGAGATAGGGGAAATGCCACTGGATATCCAGGTAAAATTGTTACGCGTACTTCAGGAAAGGGAAATTGAACGTGTAGGCGGACGGAACACCATTAAAATAGATGTTAGGATAATCGCAGCAACCAACAGGAACCTGGAAAAAGAAGTAGCTGAGGGTCGCTTCCGGATGGATCTGTATTACAGGCTGAATGTATTTCCCATTATTGTTCCTCCATTGAGGGAAAGGAAGGATGATATACGGCCCCTTGCCATTCATTTCATGAACTATTATTCCCGTAAAATAGGCAAGGTTGTCAACAAGATTTCTTCTAAGGCTATAGAAGCATTAATGATGTATGAGTGGCCCGGAAACATTCGCGAATTAGAAAATCTCATTGAGCGAGCGGTACTTCTTGCAAGAGATTCCACGATTGAAGAGATTTTAATGCCAGCCAGTTCAATAAAGGAAGCCTATTCACGGCCGCAGTCGCCATACATTAAAACTATAGAAGAAAATGAACGAGATCATATCCTCGCCGCTTTGAAGAAATGTAATGGGAAAATTTCCGGCGAAGGCGGAGCGGCCGAACTTTTAAATATAAATGTGTCTACTCTTAATTCAAGAATAAAAAAACTAGGCATAAAGAAGGAACATTATTTTTCCATCGATTAAATCATCCTCGTCGTCGGGATCTTCTATGGGACCTTGGATTACTAGAATATGTAGCTCTTTCAGACTGGTAAGGAATCTGGGATTAGTATTCTTTATTTTTCTTTCGATCAACTCTGGTGTGAATGGGCAGGCAAGCAAAAATGAATGGCTGAAGAAATTGCAGGATGCCATCAGCAAGGAAGAAGTCTATGATTCAAAAAAGTTGAGCCGAATTGACAGTCTTCGCCATCAATTAAATGGGAACAAAGGAAAAAACGCTTTTGATCAATACCTGAGATTGTACAACGAATTTGTTGTCTTCAATTTTGATTCTGCATGGTTCTATGCAAGGGAATTGCAAAAATCGGCTGCATCTCTTAAGGACACTGGTTTGATCACTTATGCGGCGGTTAAGTTGAAATTTGTCTTGTTGTCGTCGGGCATGTACAAAGAAGTATTTGATTCGCTTGACAGGATTGATTCAAGATTTCTTTCTGATTCAGGCAAAGGAGAATATTATGTTTTACTGGCAAGGTGTTATTTTGACCTCTCCGATTATAACCACAATAAGATTTATTCTACTGAGTATAATCTGGATGCGGACAGGTATATAGATTCTTCTCTTCATATTTTCACACCGAATTCGTTTGAATACCACTATTATTCCGGGTTGAAAGAGTTGAGGGAAAGTGATCTAAAGAAAGCTTCCGCACATTTCGGCAATATCCTGAACGACCCTTCTCTGTCGCTTCGCGAACAGGCCTTATTATATTCAACAATAAGTGATATTTATATCCGGAAGGAGGCTGAGGATTCAGCAATAATGTTTCTCGCCCGCGCCGCCATTGCTGATATTGAATCATCCACCAAGGAGACCTCAGCTATTTTTAATCTTGCTACATTGTTATTTAAGAAGGGAGATATCTCCCATGCTAACCAATTCATACAAAAGGCGGCAAGCGATGCAAGAAGATATGGTGCCAGGCAGAGAATGCTTCAATTGAGTAGTATTCTTCCGTTGATAGAGGCGGAGAGGCTGTCGACAGTCGAGACTGAAAAAAGCAATATCATCAATTATGCAGTTGTCATTACTTTTTTTCTTTTGGCACTCTGCATCCTGGTTTTAATAATCATCAGTCAAATCAGGAAACTAAAGAGGCAAAAAAGTGACATTAATATCAAAAACACATCTCTTCGGCATCTTCTCGAGGAAAAGGAATGGCTGATCATGGAGATCCACCACAGAGTGAAGAATAATTTACATACTATAAGCAGTTTGCTGGAATCGCAAACGGCCTACCTGCAGAGTGATGCCCTGGCGGCCATGCGCGATACGCAACACAGGGTATTTGCGATGTCACTCATTCACCAGAAATTATACGAGCCTGAGCGAAAAATAACAGCGATTGATATGTCGGCTTATATACACGAGTTGGTGGATTATCTTAGGACAAGTTTTGAGACCGGTAACAGGATACAGTTCAAAATGGACCTGGATCCGGTAGAACTCGATATTTCATTGGCTTCCCCGATGGGCCTGATCTTAAATGAAGCAATCACAAATGCCTTCAAGTATGCATTTCCCGGGAACCAGAATGGAGAGATCAATATTTGCATCAAGAAAAAAACCGGTGGGAAATATATATTCATCGTATCAGACAATGGTATTGGTCTCCCAAAGGACTTCAATATTTTCAACACAAAATCGCTTGGAATGAAGTTGATGAAAGGACTTAGTGATGACATAGAGGCTGTCTTTTCACTTGATCAGTTGGAGGGTACTACCATTTCGGTGGAGTTTACTAAAAAAGATGCCATTGATCACTCGCGAAACGTTGGCGGGCAAACAAAGAAGAAGGGAGGCAAAGTTGAGATGGATTGATCTCTCTTCCTTCTTCGATAGTACCGGGTCCGAAAAAATATCCTGATATTTTCTCTCTTCCCTATCTTGCACAAATGGTCCTAAAGTCTTCCCCAAAAATTTGGATGTTTGCAGGCATCGTCTTTCTTAGTGTTGCCTGTTCAAGTCCATTAGTTCAAACGGTGCCAGAAAGCCTTTCAGATACTGGAAAAGTTATTATCTCCTGCAATGCAAGTGAAGGTAACCGGGGACTGATGAATTTCAAAGACGCTGTTTTTGTGCATGTGGGACTGATAACTGACAGCTCCCGTTTTCCGAATGACTGGAGGTATATAAAATTTCCATGGGGAGGGAGTGATCCACAGTCGCAGGCAGTTCCGGTTGATAAGAATGAGTGGTCTTATGAAATAACCAATCTTAGGCAATTCTTCGGCGTAAATTCAAATGAAAGGATATTGAAATTAGCCATCCTATTCAGGTCAGGCAACTGTATCGATACCAACTGCAAGGTTCTTCGGAACGCCAACCTGTCTGATATTATGATTCCTGTAAACGAGGTGAAGCAATAAGAATTATTCTGGCAAATTTCTCTTCGATATATGTCGGATTAAGCTTAATGAAATATGGAGCAAGGATTGTAAAATCCTTGCTTTGAAAATACCTCCGCCCACTCATCGCAGCATCTGTCATAAACAAATGCGTCGGTTATGAATTAAGCTGTTTTAGATATGGAATGGTTTATGATAATTATTTTGAATCGATAGTTTTAAAGATGTTTTTTTAACTCTGCTGCCGCCAGTTCTATCAAAGCCTTTACTTGTGGAGTTTCCGCCAATCCATTCAGCAGCCCGAAGTCGTGAATAGTCCCGTTGTATCTCACTGAAGTAACCGTTACCCCGGCTTGTTCCAGTTTTCTTCCGTAGGCTTCGCCTTCATCTCTCAAAATGTCATTCTCGGCAACTTGTATTAATGCTGGCGGCAAACCCTTCAATTCTTCGACAGATGCCTGGAAGGGCGATGCATATTTTTCTTTTCGCTGCGAATTATCAGTGGTATACTGATCCCACATCCATTTCATTACCGAGGCTGTAAGGAAGCGCTGTTCACCATACTCAATCCATGAAGGCCTGTTGAAATCAATATCCGTGACAGGCCACATAAGGATTTGTAATTTTATTTCAGGTCCTCCTTTGTCTTTTGCCATCAGGCACAATACAGCAGTCATATCTCCGCCGACACTGTTTCCAACGGCCGCCATTTTCTTACCATTGACATTTATCTCATCGCCATGCTGAGATACCCAGTTTGCTGCTGCATAGATCTCGTTGATTGCCCTTGGATATTGTGCTTCTGGAGAACGGGAATAATTCACAAAAACTGCCGCGTATCCGGATGCCACTACAAGATCTCTTACCAATCGTTTATGTGTTGGATAATCTCCCAGGATCCATCCGCCTCCGTGAGTAAAAATGAATACTGGGATTTTGCCCTTGACGCCAGCAGGTCTCATAATATTTAGTTTCACAGTCAATCCATTTTCAGTGATTGTTTTTTCAGACTCTTCAATGCCAGTCAAGTCCACTTTAAACGCAGACTGTGCATTGACAAGAACGTTGCGTGCGTCTTCTTTTGATAATGATTCCAACGGAGGTCCCCCTGAATTCAACGGTTTTAAGAACATTTTTACGGAGGACGAAAGATTTGGATCAACCGAATAATCGGGAGCTTTCTGTGCCATAGTTGTAATTTTTTGTGTGAATAAAGCAATGAGAGGCAGAAAACAAATTTTTAGAGAAGCATTATCTCTTTTACTGGATAAAGGCTTCATCAGCGTCGTATTAATTGCCACGATGACAATAAAGTCACCAAATTATATTTGTCATAATAAAACTACACTAAAGAATTCCCTGAAACAATGTCCCAATGACGCTAAGACTTGCATATATGCGCACTAGTAAAAAAAAGATCTTCCATTTGGAAGCAAGGCGGAATGTTGAAGTGCTGCTTTGTTTTCCTCAGTCTCTGTTCTTGACCTCTTGGACTTGCAATGATGTGAAGGATCTTTTTATGGAAAGCGTCAGTAAGAGAAGGAAAGAATTTGGGAATAGCATCTTCTTGTCTATTTGTAAAGCAAATTTGCGTGAGAGCCCATTAATAGGCAGTAAGTCATGGAATGAATATGTCTGGATATGGACGGGCTTTTTTAATTCGGCGCTATCTGGAAATGTTTTCGCTTCTCCGGCAAGAGAACAACAATTATTTGAATAATATACTCCACTGCCGCGAGGGCCGATATCGTTGACGAATGTTACAATTGGACGCCAGCTTATATATTGTCAAACCAACTGACACGAACAAGTTGAGACAAACTATTCTTCAACTCATCAAGACTTTTTGAAAAAACATGAGAGCATTTCCAGAAGCTGATAGGAGCTCTAAAAAATAACAGGCTTGAGCAACACCACATTTTTGATCTTTTCTCTCATATTGCCAGAGTATGTTTGATTTTCTTAACTTTGCCTGATGCAAAACAAAAATGTACGTTCAGTATCAGCTTTCAACAGCGAGCTAAAGTTGAAAGGCTTCAATGTGTTTGAAATTGAAAGTGACGGTGCTTCAACACGTATTTATAGCAGAAAGGACTTTTACAAAATTTGTCTTACTACAGGTAGGAGCAAAATACACTATGCTGATAGAACCTTTGAGGAAGAAGGCACTATTTTGTTCTTCGGCAATCCGCACATTCCTTATTCCTGGGAAACGATTTCCAGCACTTACGTTGGCTATACTGTTCTCTTTTCAGAAGAGTTCTTCAAAGCATCTGACCGCTCTGAAAGCCTGCAACATTCTCCGCTTTTTAAGATCGGCGGCACTCCCATCTTGGAAATAGAGGAACAACAAAGGGTGTTTCTGAATACCATCTTCCAAAGGATGATAGAAGAGCAAAAGAGTGACTACGCCTACAAAGACGACCTGATGCGTAATTACATCAATCTGATTATTCACGAAGCCCTAAAGCTTCAACCCTCCCAACATTACGACCAGCATAAGAACGCGGCTTCCCGGCTCACTTCCGTGTTCTTTGAACTTCTCGAAAGGCAATTTCCAATTGAAAGTTCAGACAAACCTTTGCAGTTAAAAACAGCACAGGACTATGCCAAAAGCCTGAATGTGCATGTCAATTACCTGAACCGTGCTGTAAAAGAAATAACCGGCAAACCCACTACTACCCACATCACAGAAAGAATAATCACAGAAGCAAAAGCCTTATTACAACATACCGGCTGGAACATTGCTGATATCGCGTATGCACTTGGTTTTGAATACCCCACCTACTTTAACAACTTCTTCAAGCGGCTCACCGGAACGAACCCAAAAATGTTAAGACTGCAGGAAGTTTGAAATTCTTAATGATTGGTTTGATAATCGTTATCAGCAAGGGTGATTTCTAACTGACCTTTGCCTACGTTATCAAATTCAATGACTATGGATAGCAAAGACATTTTCGAGAGAATGAAAGCCGGGGGCAGTTTTCGCTTAGATGAGCCACAATTTGCCCCGGTAATGGCATTTGTCACTCGTACACAAGAACTGTCTGTACAACTGAACACCTCTACCCATATTGACGAGGGTAGAGAATGGTTAAGTGAAATCATAGATTCACCAATAGACACCAGTACAAGAATATTCCCCCCGTTCCACACAAATTTTGGACGGTTTACTACCCTTGGCAAAAAAGTTTTCATCAATCATGCTTGCTCATTTCTTGATTTAGGCGGCATTACCATCGAAGACGATGTGTTGATACGACCCAAGGTAAACCTCATTACCGAAAATCATCCTTTAGACCCAGCGGAGAGGCAAGCACTGCTTTTAAAGCCGATTGTTATTAAACGAAATGCATGGATTGGGCTGCCGCTACAATATTGCCTGGAGTAACCATTGTTGAAAACACTGTTGTTGCAGCGGGTGCAGTCGTCTCAAAAGATGTACCCGCAAACACAGTTGTAGGTGGAATACCAGCGAAAATTATTAAATCAATTAATTAAAACAATAGATATATGAAAAACATAGCAGTTGGATTTGCTCTATCCCTTTTGATAATTGGGCAGGCTTATTCGCAAACTTCAAAAAGTGTAAACACAAACAATATGAAAGGAGTAGAAGAAAAAGAACATTATACTTTTCAGTTGAGCGATAAAGTGACACGGCAAAAAGTCACGTTCAAAAACCGTTATGGAATTACATTAGCGGGCGACTTATACCTTCCAAAAAATCGTGGCACTCAACCATTGCCAGCACTTGCTATCAGTGGTCCTTTTGGTGCAGTGAAAGAACAATCATCAGGACTGTATGCAAACCAAATGGCAGAACGTGGTTTTATTGCCCTTGCCTTTGACCCTTCTTATACGGGTGAAAGCGGTGGCGAACCAAGAAACGTGGCCTCCCCTGACATAAACACAGAAGACTTTAGTGCAGCAGTGGATTATTTGGGCTTACAAAAATCTGTTGCCAGGAAGCGTATAGGCATCATTGGTATTTGTGGTTGGGCGGGTTTTGCCTTAAACGCTACTGCCATTGACAAGCGAGTGAAAGCTGTTGCCACTACCAGTATGTACGATATGACACGGGTGATGGCAAAAGGCTATTTTGATGCCACAACCCTGGAGCAACGTACACAGGCTTTGGAGCAATTAGGAGAGCAACGCTGGAAAGATGCAGAGGAAGGAACATTTGCTCCATCCTCAAATAATCTTCCTGAAAAGCTGCAAGGCAACGAACCTGAATTTGTAAAAGAATATTTCGACTATTACAAAACCCCACGTGGCTTTCATCCTCGTTCAATAAACTCTAATGGTTCGTGGACAGCAACAAATTCCCTGTCGTTTATGAACATGTCGCTCCTGACATACATCAAAGAAATTGCACCACGTCCGGTACTATTGATTGCAGGTGAAAAAGCACACTCCCGTTATTTCAGCGAAGATGCTTACAAAGCAGCAGCAGGTCCCAAAGAGTTAATCATTATTCCAAATGCTGTTCACGTTGACTTGTATGACAAATTAGATGTTATACCATTTGATAAGCTAACAGCCTTTTTTACACAACACTTAAAATAGAGCTATGAAAAACAAAGGATTGAAAATTGCTGCAATTATAGTTGCTTTTCTATTTCATCTTACATTAAATGCACAGTCTATGAACACAAACAAGGCTCAAAATTCAGCAAGTATATTTCCGCAGGGAGATAAAGCACCGGCGGAATACTTCACCGGAACAGCGTGGGTAAAAACCTTGCTCCCCAACGATGATACGTTGACAACTGTAATTAGCAACGTAGTGTTTGAACCCGGTGCAAGAAACAATTGGCACAAGCACCCTGGGGGGCAAGTTCTTATTTGTACGGGAGGTACAGGCTATTACCAGGAAAGAGGCAAAACCATTCAAATCTTTCGGCCGGGAGATGTTATAAAGATTTTGCCGAATGTAGAACATTGGCATGGGGCTTCACCAGACAGCCGTTTCATTCACATCGCCATCAACGTAAATACAGAGAAAGGCATTGTTCAATGGCTGCAGCCTGTAACAGATGCAGAATACAATAAGCAGTAGAGTTTTGATTGCCGAACCGGCCAGTAGGCAATAATTATTTGCATCATTTAAAACAGGGATTATGAAACATTTTTTTCTGCTTGCTTTTCTTGCAGTGTCACTTATGAGTTGTGCATCTTGCAGCAAAAGCACTTCGCCGGCAGATAGCAATAACAATACAAATCCAACAGGAAGTAAAATGAAGCTCAAAATTGGGAACAGCACCTTTATAGCAACTCTATATGATAATGCAGCGGCAATAGCATTCAAATCTCTCTTACCAATGACAGTAAGTATGGTTGAGTTAAACGGCAATGAAAAGTATGCTGATTTGTCCCCCAGCCTTCCAACGGCTGCATCCAATCGGGGAAACATTCAAAACGGCGACTTGATGCTATATGGTTCTTCAACACTGGTTCTTTTTTACAAAACATTTTCTACGTCCTACAGTTACACAAAGCTTGGTCGCATTGATGATGTGACCGGGCTTGTTGCTGCTCTTGGTGCCGGAAATGTAACGGTGACGTTTGAACAAGATTAAAAACAAAAGATTAATATATGGTTTTAGAAGAAAAGTTTACGCTATCGAATGGCGTTGAAATTCCAAAGCTGGGTCTTGGAACCTGGTTTATTAATAACAAAGATGTCGTACATGCAGTGAAGGATGCTGCAGAAATCGGTTACCGCCACATTGATACTGCACAAGCTTACCAGAATGAAAGTGGAGTTGGAGAAGGTGTTAGAGCATGTGGTGTGAACAGAGAAGAGATGTTCGTGACCACAAAGCTTGCGGCTGAAGTGAAGTCTTACAAAGAAGCAACCGCCTCGATTGATACATCGCTTAAGCGATTAGGGCTTAATCATATTGACCTGATGATTATTCACAGCCCAAAACCTTGGGCAAAATTCACTGATAGTGAGCCTTACTTCGAAGGAAATCTTGAAGCATGGAGGGCTCTTGAGGATGCCTACAAAACTGGAAAACTCCGTTCCATTGGTCTTTCAAATTTTGAAAAGGCAGACATTGAGAACATCCTTAATGCTTGCTCTGTGCAACCAATGGTAAATCAGATTTTGGCGCATATCAGCAACATGCCGAAAGAACTGATCCAATACAATCAAGACAAAGGCATTCTAGCAGAGGCTTATTCACCATTTGGACATGGAGAATTATTCAAGAACCAGGAAGTAGGAGAAATAGCAGAAAAATACAGAGTCTCTGTGTCGCAGTTGGCTATTCGTTACTGCCTGCAGCTTGACTTGCTCCCAATACCGAAGACTGCCAATTCGCAGCACATGAAAAGCAATGCGGAAGTAGATTTTGTGATCGATGAACAGGATATGGAGTTCTTGAATGATTTGGAACAAATTGCAGATTATGGAGAGCACAGCAAATTTCCTGTATTCAGAAGGAAATGAAGCGGGAAGCAAATCTTTCAATTTAATTCTGTTGTTCTATCGCAGAATATAATTTAAAAGAATTAAGATAGAATGTATGCAAATCACAAAGCTCAAACATTAATTGTTACCGCAGGTTGTGGTTGGGTACAAAGGGACGGCGGTCATATTGAGGAAGTACATCCTGGCGATGTGGTTTGGTTTAAGGTGTCAGCGGCTGGTATTCTGTCGTCCCACTAATTCTGTCGGTGAATAGCCATATTGCTTTTTAAAAGCAAAGGAGAAATGTGATATATTTTCAAATCCAACTTCATAGCAAACATCAATTGGTTTCATTTTCTTTTCGGCTAAATGGTAATGTGCCAATTCTAAACGCTTTTGGGTAAGCCACCTTTGCGGTGTTGTGTTGAATACTTTACTAAAGTCTCGTTTAAAAGTTGTTAGGCTGCGACCTGTCAGATAACCAAACCTTTCCAAAGGTAAATTGAACATAAAGTTCTTCTCCATATAACTAACTAAATCAATTTTCCAGGGCTCTTCAAAGTTTGCCAAAACATTGTCAATTCCTTTGTCAATTGCCCTTAGAATACTAATTGCTTCAGTTATTTTCAACGAAGCAATGTCTTCTGGAAGGCCTTTCATTTCAAAATAAGGAATCAATGAAGAAAGACAACTTTCCAATAAGGGATGATTGTTATAACAAAGGATTTTCTGTGATGCCAAAGCATTGGGCTTTATATCAAGGTTTGCATAATAATCTCTCAGCCTCGTTGTAGAAAGATGCATCACTACCGTTTTATGCGGTTGCCCATCTTTGGGATAATTAATAATCGTTGCCAAATGATTTCTTGGAATTAGAAAAATATCGCCTTTCTTAAAAATGTAAGTAGCATCAGCCTGTACAATTTTTGTTTCACCAGAAATGAACCAAATAAGCATATGCTGGTCGAACATTATATCCGATTTAAAAAACTTGTCCTCATAGCAGGATAGTTTAATATCGGCTGTTATATATTTTGCTTTATAATCCATTGCTTTGTTTTTTATTCCTTTTCACGAAGTGAATCATTAATGCAAAAATGGAAAGTATCATAAGTTTTTTGTTTAAAAAGATCAACTTATCAGGGCCGCTCCTATATTGCAGTACCATTGTCACAATCATGATTTTCTTATGTATTGTCTTTTACCTCTATGGGCTTGTATTAATTGGCTACTAAATCCTTCAAACCATTTGGTAAAAATGCTGTTGCAAACGGTATGGTGTTCAGAAACTCACGATGGCAAATTATTTTCCCCTCCTTTGTTGTTACGTGCCCAATGTATAATTGTTTGTAGTTTCTGCCATTTACCAATACAGCTTCGCTTTCATATTCGGCTACCACTTCTGTAAGTGTTTCCAAAATAATTTTGACACTGGTAAAATGAAAACCTGGTGCGTTTTGTAATAATCCCTGCATGGTAGTTTCTATAGCTGTTTTACCGTAAATTTTTGACGGCATCCCGAACGACTCTACATAAGGGGCATCAATATAGCCATCTTCAGTAAAAAATGAAGCCACTTCTTTTGGATCACCCGAGTTTATACAATCCAGGTAATCTTTAAATATTTCTGATGCTGATTTTGTTTTAGAATTTATATTGTTCATTGTTGATTTATTTTTATTGTTATGTAATGATTTGAAATTTCGTTCTTGTAATTAAGTTGTTGCATCTATACAGATTGCCCCCCATCAATCAGGAAGTTTGAACCTGTAATAAAGGAAGCATTCTCGCTTGATACATAAGCTATCAGATCAGCTACTTCATCCGGGTTTCCAAATCGTGATAAAGGAATACTATTTATCATTTGAGCTTCCATATTATTGTCTAAGCCGATTTTGTCCATAATCTCTGTGGCAATAGGGCCAGGGCTTACAGCATTTACACGGATTTTTCTAGGCGCCAGTTCCAGAGCCGCTATTTTCACTACGGCATTAATAGCCGCTTTACTTGCCGCATATACTGATGCACTTTGTGGAGAAATAGTGGCAGATGTAGATGATAACAATACCACCGATGCGTTGTCATTAAGGATTGGAATGAATTTACTCAATGTAAAATAAGCTCCCTTAAAATTTACATTCATGATTTCGTCAAACACATTTTCAGTTATCAATTCTATTGTTGCAAACTTGGTTATACCTGCATTGATTAGCAGTATATCTATTTTACCAAACCGACTTGCAACTTCTGCCACAAGGTTTTCAATAGCCTGAAGATTGGATTGGTCGGCTATGAGGCCTGTTACATTTAACTCTGATGCAGCTTTTTCAATTGCTTCTTTTCTTCTACCTGTTAAAATGACCTGTACCCCATCTTCACTCAGGTTTTTCGCTGTGGCATACCCGATGCCACTGTTGCCACCGGTAATAACGGCAACTTTATTTTTTAAATTTGTCATTTCATTAAATTTTTTATGTTATTTACTTTTTACAACATTAATTAGTATTGAATTTTATCCCTGTCATTTCTTCGCCTAATGTCCATACACGTTTTGCATTTACTTCATCCAGCGAATAGAGTTTTACACCATTAGTTGATGATGAATTAGTAGCCAATGCAGCAATGTCTACATCTTCACAATACACACCTCCTATATTATTAAGCGTCG
Source organism: Flavitalea sp. (assembly GCA_036742645.1). Classification (GTDB taxonomy): domain Bacteria; phylum Bacteroidota; class Bacteroidia; order Chitinophagales; family Chitinophagaceae; genus Flavitalea. The sequence goes on along the minus strand of DAINQQ010000065.1, from coordinate 2,494 downwards.
AACTGGTAGCACACCAGATAGTTGTAGCTGCGCCCTGCGGAATTGTTTTTAATGATGCTGCTACTTCAGGCAGTAGATTGCCTTCAGCATCACAGAAGCCCATTTGTTGAAACAATTCCAATGAGGCATTCTTTCCTAAGTCGGTTCCTCCGACAGAGCCGGGATGTACGGCATACGCCCTTACATTAAATGCTTTGCCACGATAGTCTAATTCAAGAGCAAATAAATTACTGGCAGTTTTTGATTGGCCATAGCCATGTAAGGTTTCATATTCACGATTAAGAAAATTAGGGTCGTCAAAATCAAATGATGCAAATTGATGCCCGTGAGAAGACACATTAATTACTCTCGCTCCACCAGCTTTCTTAAGAGCAGTCCATAATCTTGCTGTAAGCTGAAACTGTGCTAAATAATTGGTCGCTAACTGTGATTCGATGCCACGGCTATTTCTCCGTAACGGTACCCACATAATACCTGCATTGTTGATGAGCAAATGAAGAGACCTGCCAGATGCAAGAAATTTATTTGCAAATTCATCTATAGAATCAGGATTCATTAAATCCATTGATTCCAATTCTATATTGGCAACGCCCTGTAGATTTTTCTTTGCCTTTTCTGTGTCTCTTGCAGGAATGATTACTGTCGCACCTGCGGCTGCCAGAGTTTTGGTAGTTTCCAAACCGATGCCTGCGTTACCTCCTGTTACGATAGCGATTTTTCCAGTAAGATCAATGCCTTTGATTACATCACTTGAGGTTGATGAGGCGTTAAATCCGGAACCTATCGGTTTCTGTAACGTCCCCTGATAATTGTTTTGTTCCATTTGTATAAATTTTAATTGTTATTAATGGAACAAAAGTAGATGGTATGTTTCTTGAGGACTTTGTTTAAACGTCCGAATTTACTTTGTTTAAAAGGTCGATAATTTTTGTATGATTTCAATAGCGAGCTGAATTCCTTTTGACACACGATGTCCATCTAGATCCTTATTAGTGACTTCATTTTAGATCATTCAGGTCGTTGTAAATAGCTTTGCGGTGCGTAATTCGAGCGGGCAGGAAATTTTAGGTATCCTTAATAATTTGTTTTCAATTTATTTAAAGCAATAATGATTCTCACCAACGGGGTCACTGTTATGTTTTTATAGCTTTGTAACTAAATTAATATGAAGCTTTTTTTTGCAGATGTGAGAGGGGATGAATTATTTTCTATTCACATAACCTACCTTAGTTTGCCTTGTATTCTTTTTGTAATTCCATTTGCTTTCTTTTCCTGTACTCTTTCACCAGACGGTAAATAGCATACATACCAGGTATCATCGGCAATACTGCAGTCCACATGCCGGGGAAATAAAACTGTCCGGTGGTCTTGTAATAATAATTCGGCATATTCACTACTTCAGATCCATGAATGATTTGGGTGATGCTGTTGATATTTGCCGGTTCGAGATGTGGCTCTACCATAGGAAAAATAAAATGTGTAAACTCAGCCACTCCGGGGCCTATAAAAATAAACCATGCAATAAAACCTGAGATGGGAACTCTGTAATACAAGCCCAACGTTGTGAGTGTATAAATGATAGGCCCTACCATCATAAAGATCATCAGGAAACTTTTCTCTGTCCAGGGGATATTAAAAACACGGGACATCGCCGGCCCAAATCCGGTAATGTATTCTTCAACCATGTGAATCTGTAGTCCTGCGACAGTTAATATAAACACGGGCAGGATGATCTTTGGGTCGGTGGGTTTTCTCAAATAGGTGAAATACCAGAAAATGAAACCGATGACGGCAGAGCCACCCACGATGATCACCGGGGGCCATCCGATTTTAATATACCCCATTGTGGGGGCAACGATGCAAATGGCTATAGCTATTACTAAGCTGAGCTTTTGAATAGGATTTAATGCTTGCATGATAACATTCTTTTGTTATTTGCAAACCTACAAGCGAAGTGATGGCAGATTTTTTACAAATGATAAAAAATCACTTTTGCGACCTGATGCGGCTTAGTGAGACCTGTGTGATACCAAGATAGCTGGCAAGATCACCGAGGCTAATGCGCTGTAATAAAGAGCTGTTATCTTTTATGAAATGAGCGTATCGGGTGCTGGCATTTTCTTCCAACATTTCACTGATGCGTTTCATCATATTCACAGCAGCGATAGATACTAGTTTTCTGAAAAAAGTTTCGATGCAATGATGTTTCCGGCAGAGCTCTTCCAATTCTTTCTGCTCAATATAACTTACTTCGGATGCTTCAAGTGCTTTAATATAATAAGTAGAAGGTTGTTGTGTTATAAAACTGTCGAGTACTGTAAACATTTCTTTTTCGCAAAAGAACCGCATAATGAACTCTTTGTCCCTGGTGGTGAAATAAGTTTTTGTCAGCCCCATGTCGATAAAGAATAAATGATTGCAAACTGAACCACGGCTAAGCAGGAGTTGATCTTTTTTCAAAGACCTGGTCTTTAGTTTATCTAGTAATTCACCT
>DAINQQ010000064.1:0-25604 GCA_036742645.1 Flavitalea sp. | reverse complement strand
AAAAATTTCGAATTCTCACAATCGGACCCGTGTCCGGTATCTGGCATCCCGCCTGTGGTGCTAAACGAGTTTACCGGGTTAATCAGCTAATTTTGACCAAAATTGTCTCCTTGTCACACGAAGCGATTTCAGTATTCGATATGTTCAAAATTGGGATTGGCCCCTCAAGTTCGCATACGCTTGGACCGTGGCGTGCTGCACAGCGATTCGGAGAAAATCTTTTTCTAAGAGGACAACTGCCTTCCGTGATCGCCGTGCGCATTTTGTTGTATGGCTCCCTCGCAAAAACCGGCAAGGGCCATGGAACAGATATAGCGGTGATTCTTGGGCTTTGCGGTGATGATCCTGTTACCTTCGATGTTAATCGTATAACGCCGAAGATCAACGATATCCAGAACATGCGGAAACTAGTCCTTCACGGACTTCACGAAATCGATTTTGATCCACGCGAGGACATTGAGTTCCTTGCAACCGAGACCCTTCCATTTCATCCAAACGGAATCACATTCCTTGCTACGTTACAAAACGGAGAAGATATTGCGGAAACTTACTATTCAATCGGCGGAGGTTTTGTAATTAAAGAGGGAGAGAAAGCCGGTGCAGGATCTGCGACACAACTTCCGTTCCCCGTTGATAAGGCTGATGATCTTGTACACTGGTGTAGAAAAACTGGCTTGAGTATTAGCGAAGTTGTAATGGAAAACGAAAATGCATGGCGTCTGGAAGATGAAACCCGTCGGGGTGTAATGAACATCTGGCAGGTGATGAAAGATTGCATGTATCGCGGTTGCCATGCAGATGGTGTTTTGCCCGGAGGACTTAATGTACAAAGAAGAGCCGCTGATCTGAACAAGAAATTATTAAAGAATCCGTCATACTCAGATTATGATTCATGGATACAGGCGATCAGGAACGGAGGAAATGACTTCAGGTATACCCTGGATTGGGTAAGTTGTTTTGCGTTAGCCGTAAATGAAGAAAACGCATCCTTCGGCAGAGTCGTTACTGCTCCGACAAACGGTGCTGCAGGCGTAATTCCCGCCGTACTACAGTACTATATTATTTTTAACGATGGGGATAAGGAGGACAAGATTGTACAGTTCCTATTGACGGCATCAGAGATTGGATCGATATTCAAAAAAGGAGCAACTATCTCCGCGGCGATGGGTGGATGCCAGGCTGAGATTGGGGTATCTTCAGCGATGGCCGCAGCCGCTTTAACCGAGGCCATGGGAGGAACACAACGCCAGGTATTGATGGGTGCAGAAATAGCTATGGAACATCACCTTGGGCTTACCTGCGATCCGATCGCCGGTCTTGTGCAGGTTCCCTGTATAGAGCGGAACACCATGGGTGCAATAAAAGCCATCACGGCCTGTCAACTCGCCTTACAAAGCACTCCCGATTTTGCAAAAGTTTCACTCGATGGAGTAATTCGCACGATGTGGAATACAGCCAAAGACATGGATCTTAAATACAAAGAAACTGCAGAGGGCGGACTGGCTGTGCATATTCCAATTAGTTTGAGTGAATGCTAGGGGAGTCAGCAGTCGGAGTCAGGAGTCGAGAGTCAGGAGTGAGCAGAATAGCGAGACCATTTACGCAATAACCACAATAACAACTATACGCAGGATACAGTTTTTTATGATCATGTGTAGTGTTTCCATAGTATCAGTGTTCCTAACCTGGACTTCTGACTCCCGACTCCTGACTAATCAAGCACGGCTACGTTTGAATAATCACGTAAGCTGCTGTACAACGTGTCTCTTTCAACAGGTGTTCTTTTTACCTGTTTGATCAGTGTCACGAGTTGTTCGGTTGTCATTGATGGGCTTTGCTCCTCTGAACCCGCCATCGAATAGATCTTTGTGGAATCATCAATCGTTCCATCAATGTCGTTGACACCAAAGGACAATGTTAGTTGAGCGTTTTGCCTGCCAAGCATTGGCCAGTATGCCTTCAGGTGAGGAAAGTTATCCATATATAATCTTGCCACGGCATACATTTTCATGTCTTCAATAATTCCTGACTCAGGTATATGGCTCATTTCATTATCCTTGTTGCGAAACTTAAGGGGGATGAAAGTATTGAAGCCCCCGGTTCGATCCTGCAATTGCCTCAGCCTTTCCATATGATCAATGCGATGCCAGTACTCTTCTATATGCCCGTACAGTATTGTCGCATTACTATGCATCCCGGCATTGTGTGCCGCTTCATGTATTTGCAGCCAACCATCGGCGTCGACTTTGTCATGGCTAATCTTCTCCCGTATCTCAGGATGGAAAATTTCTGCGCCTCCGCCGGGAATAGAATCAAGTCCCGCGGTTTTCAGGTAGTCTATTCCTTCGTTCACAGTCATCTTCGCTTTTCTAAACATGTAATCAAGTTCAACTGCGGTAAACCCTTTAATGTGAAGGTCTGGACGATGTGCTTTAATCTTCTGAAGTAATTCAGCAAAATACGGAAGGTTCATCTTTGGGTGAACACCGCCTACGATATGCACTTCGGTAACCGGTTTGCCGTCGTAGCTCTTTACGATGTCAAGCATTTGGTCTATGCTAAGCTCCCAACCTTCTTCGCGATGCGCATATAGCCGTGAGTAAGAACAAAATTTACAGGAAAACACGCAAACGTTTGTAGGCTCGATGTGAAAATTTCGATTGAAATAAGTTTTATCTCCGTGAAGTCTTTCACGCACATGATTGGCAAGAACTCCCAGAAAAGGTAATGTTCCTTTTTCGAAAAGCATCACTCCATCCTGCTCACTAATCCTTTGCTGCCCGATAATTTTTTGCGCGATAGTTTGTAGCTCTTTATCTTTTTCCTGCTCGACGATTCGATCAATTGTTTTTATCATATTAATCATTTTCTCTGATCGCAAAGGTACTTTAGAATCGTCATCAGCGATTGTTAAGGGGTGTAGTCTATAGAATACTTTCCTTCTTTCCTTTGTAACCCTCTTCAATGCGCAATGCAGAGGGTCCCAAAGCACACAAAGACACGAAGAAGGACCGAAGTAGGCAGATTGTTGCAAAAAAATATGATTGCCTGCTGGGTGATTGAGCCTGGTACTTAGGTCAATGCTCCCGCCATACAGCCACACATCAGGCAGGCGATCGTTCCACCGATCAGGGCTTTAAAACCGAGCTCAGTTAAATTTTTTCGTTGGTTAGGTGCGAGCTGACTTATACCACCTATCTGGATTCCGATCGAGGCAAAATTGGCAAAACCAGCCAACGCGTAAGTTGTTATGAGGATCGCCTTCGGGTTTGTAATAACGCCCTGATTTTTCATTGTGCTGAAAGACAGGTATGCGTTGAATTCATTTAGAATCGTTTTCTCTCCAAGTAACTGCCCTACATTCAGCATATCACCTGTATCAACACCGATAATCCAGGCTACAGGTGAAAAGATATATCCAAGAATCATTTGAAAAGAAAGACTTTGATAGGGAGTGTTCGCGGCAATCACACCATTTAGTGAAGTCCAATCGCCGATTTTGAACAGTAAATAGTTCAGAACGAATATAAGCGCCGTGAAAGCGAGTAGCATCGCACCCACGTTGACTGCAAGTTTCATCCCATCGGTAGTACCAATCGAGAGAGCATCTAAAAAATTATCACCAAGCTTTTGTTTGGGGATGCGTACTTCAGTATTCACTGGCTGTGTTTGTGGAAACAATATCTTGGAACATATGATAGCTGCAGGAGCGCTGAGGATAGATTGTGTAAGAAGATGCATGGCAAAGAAAGCTTTTGAATTGGGATCATCTCCACCCAGAAAACTAACGTAGGCGCCAAGTACACTTCCGGCCGTATTAGCCATTCCCCCAACCATGATCAGCAACACTTCCGAGCGATTAATCTTATCGAGGTATGGCTTGATCATTAACGGGGCTTCCGTTTGTCCCATAAATATATTGGCCGCTGTAGATACGCTTTCCGCTCCACTGATCTTTAGCTTGCTTAATGCCAGAGCGAATACATATACTATTTTTTGAAGTATGCCAGTATAATATAAAATAGAAGAAAGAGCAGAGAAAAATATAATCGTGGGCAGAACTCTTACGGCAAAGATAAACCCCCATGAATCGGGACGTACTTCAATAAGATTTGAAAACAAAAGGCGTGTACTCTCGATTTCTACATCAACAACCTTTACAAAAGCTCTTGAAAGAAAATCAAAAAAACCATTGATAAATCCAACTCTCGTTACTCCTAAATAAAAGCCGATCATAGCTATGAGCGCTATCATCACGAGTCTCCAATTGATTGCTTTCCGGTTAGTGCTTAGCAGCCAACAGACAAATATGAGAAAGAACATGCCAAGTGCACCCCTGAGTATGTTAATCAATTGAACACTCATTACAGTTGTTTTGGTTTAAACAGCTGGCAATATAGGAATTAATATAATGGTTAGGATGGGCAATAAAAAAGCAGGTCGTATGACCTGCAATGATTTGTAAAAATTTGAATAATCAGTAGTTTATATATGCGTTTCAATTTTCTTTACAAAATTAGACTTAGGCTGTGCGCCCACTAATTTGTCAACTACTTTACCGCCCTTAATAAAAAGGATCGCCGGGATGGAAGTGATTCCATAATTGATAGATAATTGTGGATTGTGGTCAACATTTACCTTGCCAACATTCACTCTGTCTGTGTACTCCTTTGATAACTCTTCGATAACCGGCCCAATTGCGCGGCAAGGTCCGCACCATTCAGCCCAGAAATCTATTACAGTTAATTTATCGGATGATAAAACTTTTTCCTGAAAATTCGCATCGGTTAATTCTAAGGCCATAACTTATATTTTTAGATTGATATTACGTACGATAATCAAATTTACAACCAATAGTTGATTTGCTGAACAAATGGCACGTCGTTCAGCATGTCACGCGACTCTTAACACGCTTTTTAACACTCCCCTAGCGTTAACACCCCAGCACTTTTTTTTTCTGGTCTGATCGGTTTGAAAGACCTTGTTAGTGATAACAGCGGCGAAGAAAAATGATTTATATGGTGACAACCTGTATATCGAGTTCTGGTTTTTCCAGTAAAAAGGCGGCCATTTCGTCATTCATTTCGAAGCCGTTTTCCACTGTATACATACTAATCTTATAGTTCGTCTTTGGCTCACTGATGTTGAACTTCAACCCCGATCTTCCAGGATATCTTTTAACGTTCCCTTCTATAAAGCCGATGAGCTCCTCGTTTAAAAATCTCGCTTCGATATCAACAACAACCTGCCTTGTCAGGTTTTGCTTGATACTTTCGAGCAAAATGATTTTCTCAACTTTAAATTCAAATTCGGGCCGGTTATAGCGCTGCCTGAAAGACCCGGTAATGAACAGGTTTTTGCCTTTTTCGAGGTAGTTTGCATACTTCGTATAATCATCGCTCCATAGCAATAATTCGCATTTACCCGTATAATCTTCGATGGTAAAGGATCCAAACTGTCTGCCCGTTTTGGTCACCCGATGTTGTGCATCTACAACAAGGCCAGCGAGCTTGTACGATTTATTCGGGTTTGCCTGAAGTGTAACCGCCTCCTTGATCTCAGTAAACTCTCCCAGTTTCGTAATTCCATAATATCGAATCTCGAACTTGAAATTGTCAAGAGGATGACCGCTCATGAACATGCCCGTTACCTCCTTCTCATGGTCCAACAATTCGGTCAGCGACCACGGCTCGCAGTTTGGAATCTTGGGCGGTACAACTTTAGGCATTTCAAGGTTGCCAAAAAGTGTGTTACTCGAGCCCAAAGAATTCGTTTGAAAAATATTGCCGAACCTGATAATTTTTTCAAGCCCTGATGAGGTGTCGCCCTGAGGGACGTAGAAATATTGTGCGCGGTGGAGGTCAGGAAAACAATCGAAGGCCCCGGCATAAGCCAGGCTTTCCAGTGTTTTCTTATTAACAGTTCTCTGGTTAACCCGGGTGATCAGATCAAAGATTGATTCGAAAACACCGTTCTTTTCCCGGTCTTCTATAATGCTTACCACAGCAGCTTCGCCAACGCCTTTTAAACCGCCTAATCCGAAGCGGATCTCGCCTTTGTTATTAACCGCGAAGCCTTTTTTTGATTCGTTGACATCAGGTCCAAGAACCATTTGACCCATGCGTTTACATTCTTCCATGAAGAAGGTGATCTTTTCAATACTGCCTGCGTTATTCAATACGGCAGCCATGTACTCTGCCGGATAATGTGCCTTGAGGTATGCTGTTTGGTACGCCACATATGCATAGCAGGTTGAGTGAGATTTGTTGAAAGCATATTGTGCAAAGGCTTCCCAGTCGGTCCAGATTTTTTCAAGCTTGTCAGTGGGTATGTCCCTGGCAGTCGCTCCCGAAACAAACCGGGCCTTCATTTTATCAAGCACCGATTTTTGCTTTTTACCCATTGCCTTCCGCAAAACGTCCGCGTCGCCCTTACTAAAGCCAGCAAGTTTCTGGGCAAGCAGCATCACCTGCTCCTGGTACACTGTGATGCCGTATGTATCCTTGAGATATTCTTCAACTTCCGGTGTATCGTAAACGATTTTCTCACGGCCATGTTTTCTATCAATATAGTTCGGGATATAAGCCATTGGACCGGGACGATACAACGCATTCATTGCAATCAGGTCATCGAACTTATCCGGCTTTAAATCCCTTAGATACTTTTGCATTCCCGGGCTGTCAAACTGAAAAGTGCCAATTGTATCCGCACGCTGATAAAGAGCAAATGTTTTTGCATCATCAAGAGGGATCGTATCAATATCTATTTCTACTCCGTGATTTTGCCTGATGAGCTCTAAAGCATTTTTAACAATAGTAAGTGTCTTCAACCCGAGGAAATCCATCTTAATGACGCCGGCATCTTCGATAATGCTTCCCTCGATCTGCGTAACCCAAAGATCAGAGTCCTTCGCCGTACATACCGGAATAAGTTCTGTAAGATCAGTTGGGGCGATAATGATACCCGCCGCGTGAATGCCTGTATTTCGTACAGAACCTTCGAGCTTTTCGGCGGCATGTAACACTTCACTATCCAATCCCTTTCCATTATAAATATCCCGAAGTCTTTTGACCAATTCCATATCGTCCGCACCAACTCCTTCTTTTTCTTCCAATGATTTTTCTCCATCCCTGGCTGTAATAGGAGCATGCAGCACCCGTCGCAATTCAATACCGGGTCTTTCCGGAACAAGCTTGGCCAGGGCGTTGGATTCAGCCAACGGTAGATCAAGTGTGCGTGCTACATCTTTGATGCTCATCTTGGCAGCCATCGTGCCGTATGTAATGATCTGGGCAACCTGGTTCTTGCCATATTTATTGATCACATAGTCGATGACCTTTTGACGGCCATCATCGTCAAAATCCGTATCGATATCCGGCATTGATTTGCGATCCGGATTCAGGAATCTTTCAAACAGCAAATTATATTTGATGGGATCAATGTTTGTAATACCGATACAATAAGCAACAACACTCCCCGCCGCCGAACCACGGCCCGGTCCTACAAATACTCCCATCTCCCGACCGGCTTTTATGAAATCACTGACGATTAAAAAATAACCGGCAAAGCCCATCGTTTTTACCGTAAATAATTCAAAGTCGAGTCGTTCTTGTAACTCAGGAGTTATGTCGGTATAACGTTGCTTAGCTCCTTCGTAAGTAAGATGTCGCAGGTATTCCCATTGATTCAGGTTGTTGTCATCATGGACCTGGAATTCCTTTGGAATCGGAAATGCAGGAAGCAGGATATCTTTTTTGAGGTTCAGCAGTTCGACTCTATCAACAATCATGTTTGTATTATCGATTGCCGCCGGAACATCTTCAAAGAGCTTCTTCATTTCTTCGGGCGACTTAAAATAAAACTGATCATTGGGAAATTTGAAACGGCGATCTTTCAGATGAACATCATCATTTATAAAATCATCATAACCCGGAGTACTTTTCTTTTCCCCCGTATTGATGCAAAGCAGAATATCATGCGCATTATAATCTTCCTGGTCGGTATAGTGGCTATCATTGGTAGCGATAACAGGAACATTGTATTTTTTTGCAAACGTTAATAAGGTTTGATTGATTTTTTCCTGTTCTTTGATGTTGTGGCGTTGTAATTCGATAAAATAATCTTCACCAAACATATCAAGCCACCATTTAAATTCTTTTTCTGCTTTTTCTTCACCATCGCGCAAAATGGTTTGTGGTACGTATGCACCAATACAACAGGTTGTAGCGATCAATCCTTCACGATATTTTTCAATCAATTCCTTGTCAATCCGGGGATATTTGCTATACATTCCTTCAATAAAACCAAGCGAGGTCAGTTTGACGAGGTTCTGGTATCCGGTTTTGTTTTTTGCAAGTAGTACCTGGTGATAGCGTTCATCTTTCTGATCTTTGGTGAACACTTTGCGATGCCTCGATTCAACAACATAGAATTCACAACCGACGATCGGTTTTACCTTCAAAGTCTTGTCGTCGTTCTGATGTTTGTACGCTTCTGCCACAAATTCGAATGCCCCAAACATATTACCATGATCGGTGATGGCTACGGCTGGCATTTCATGAGCGATTGCCTTTTTATACAGGCTTTGTATGGAGGCAGCTCCATCCAGTAAGGAGAATTGTGTATGGCAATGTAAGTGTGAAAATTTAGTCATTGTGAATGGTCAATGGTGAATGGTCAATCTAATCCATATTTTTTTTTGGTCGACGGTCGACCGCAGAAAAACAAATCTCAATAATTGCGACACAAATTTCAAAAGGAAACGGTAACATTCTTTCCACAGTACCAAACTGGCAATGTATTTGTTATCTTAGCGAAATCCTCAAATCCTTAAATAAATCAGTCCTTGAAAAAACTATTCTATTTATTAATAGCTCTGTGTTCATTAATGAGCTGTTCCTCAGTAAAAAAAGCATCCTCATCTCCACCGGCTGCGCCAAACGTTAAGGAAAACAAAGATCCCAGGTTCCTTGAGAATATTAAAATTGCCCGCAATAAACCATCGATATCATCTTCTGAATCAAAGGAAACCTACCATGCTACTTATGCCAAGGCTGACCCTACAAATTTAAAGGAAATCACGGGCACTGAGTCTGTGAACGCCCTGCAAATGAAGTATGCTATTTTGTTAAATCTCCCGGTTGAAACAAGCTTTAACATGCGCATGCTTGAGTTTATCGAGGAGTGGTATGGAACGCCATACCGGTATGGCGGAACGACCAAAAAAGGCGTTGATTGTTCTGCTTTTGTTAATTTCTTCATGTCCGCTGTATATGGACTTGCAATTCCCCGCAATTCAAAAGAGCAGTATAGCGCTGCCAAAAAGATCAAGAAAAAACAGCTCGAAGAGGGTGACCTGGTTTTTTTTAACACACGTGGTGGCATTTCTCATGTTGGCATATACATCAGCAATAACAAATTCGTTCATGCTTCAACCTCGAGCGGAGTAGTTATCAGTGATATGGACGACGAGTATTTTGCAAGAAGATATGTTGCTTCTGGCAGGATTCGATAATGCGCAATGCCACAGGCGGCCATGTAAGAGGAATCCCTACGGGATTCGATTTTACACCGATCGCTTTTGAAAATTTATCTGAGGTCAATCGGTGGATGGCGGATGAGTTCATCCAGCACTAAAACAAGCACACGCTATTAAAAAACAAGACGTGGTATGGCATACCTATTAAGCCGCGAGCCTGAGCCGGGGCTTCGAGCCGTCGCGGCAGACTCCGAGTCCTAACCAGCTATGTAGCAACCTTTCGATATGGAGTATTCCTCCAATTGTATACTTTTAGAATAAAAAGTTGAGAAAATTACTCGTGTTCGTAAAACTTATCTTTTGTGCATCTGTCATCCATGCACAGTCAGAAGAAGATAAGCGTTGGTTGCTCTGGGAAAGATTGCCCGACTGGTCAGCTACAGCATTAAAGTCACTAAAGCTCGACAGTTTATATAGTATTTCTGATTTCATCAATCCATATTATCTCGAAGCAGACTTCAACGGCGACAACAAAATCGACATTGCTATTGCAGTCGAGCAGGTGAGGACAAAGAAGAAAGGATTTCTTATTGTTCACCAATCAGGTAAAAAGTATTTCGTCGTTGGTGCAGGCAAGGAATTTGGAAATGGCGGAGATGATTTCAACTGGATGGATGTCTGGAAAGTTTACACAGACAAAAAAATTGGACCTGGCGTGGGTGAGAAGAACCCTGTGGCTTTAAAAATGAAAGCAATCTTAGTTGCCAAATCAGAATCCTCGAGTGCTGTCATTTATTGGACGGGAGATAAATACCAATGGTATCACCAGGGCGATTGATCTACTTTCTCAGTCGGATCTTCTTAGTTACCGTTTGCCACACGGGTACAACGTCAGGTGAAATTTTAAGTAGTATTGCTCCGGTTACATACAAGAGCACAAAGACGCTACTCCTTAAAAGAATCCACCAAAATCCCTGGAATTCGGAAAATAGAAGATGGCAGACGAGATAACACACAACTCCCAAGACAAGCGTGTAAACAGTTCTTATATTAAAAGGCTGCATGTTGAACCGCTTTAACAAAAAGGCGTAACGGATGCCGTTATAGATAGTAAACGAAATCAGGTTTGATATGGCGGTGCCCGGTATGCCAATCGCTTTCGTAAGTATATAGTTCAGGGGAAGTGTAAGTGAAAGCAAAATTATTCCCGTGAAAAATTCGAATCTCCAAAAGGTTGAGGTGGCAATGATTTGCGAGTTAACACCTGTCCCCATATCAACAATCCGCATAAATCCGATGAACAGAAAAACAAATCGTGCAGACAAATAATTTTCCTGGAGATTGAACGTGAAAACACCGTCGGTAAAGTTGATCCATATCAAAACAAACATACCTACCGAAAACAAAAGCTGGTTAATGGAAGAACGTTGGTATATACCATTCAGCCGCGTGAAATCCTTGTTCTTCCATGCCTGTGAAAGCGGTCCTATCGAAGATGATACGATCGCGCGCTGGGGTGCCTGTATCAGGCTGGCCATATTTTGTGCCAGTGTATAAATTGCGGCATATGCCAGTCCGTTCTCCAATACCGCTGCTATAAGAATTGTGTCAAACACGTTGGCAATGCTATAAACCAAACCTCCGCCCCATACAAAGGCTGCCAGGGCAATTATTTTTTTGTAAAACTTTTTTGTGACTCTGCTTAGCGAAAATGTAAAATGGATTTGACGTGTAACTGAAAGATAGGTCAATAATATTGCAGCGATCGCTATATATGTGAATGAAAAAAGCTTAATGAACAGATCAAAGTCTTTAATAATCTTTGTCACAGACAAAATGATCAGGATCGTAATAAAAATCCGGAACTGTACTTCTTTTAAGAAATTAGTCAGAACAGATTTTTTCAACTGCCATGCAAATGCTTCCAGTAAAGAATAGATTGTTAACCCAAAGCCAAAGGGAAATATCCAGTAGTAATATTTAATGAAATCAGGCGACTTGGTTCCGTATTTCCTGACTACAAAATCCTTAAAAATGATACCGTTCAAAAGTACGAGAACGAATCCGATTAAACTGACCGCGAGGGCGACACTGATCATGTCGTTGTTTTTACGCGGAAGATTATCGTTGTAGTATGGAAAAAATTTATAGATATAGGCCTGCATGCCCAGACTGGAAACAGCGAAAATCACATTGCCAATCGCGATAAATAAGTTAATCAGACCGTACTGCGTTTGGGGAAATCCGCCTTCCCTTGCAAATAACCAGGTATTAAAAAAACCAAGGGCAAAGCCGAAGTAAACAATTAGGGACGATATGATACTTTGCCGCCGGATATTACTCATGCAGGTAGTTTAGGCTGTGGATTCGGCTTCGCCGGTTCGGCTTCTTCGCTGGTTCGGGCTTCGCTCACCACGCTGGTCTTATTCAACTTTCTTTGTTTCAATATAAAAATTTCGGTCAACTATAAACGTTTTTCCATCGTATGTCGATGAATTCGATGTTTTCCAACTCGAGGAAGGCTGTATCCATTCTTCATGATCCGGACTCAGTTTTACCCTTACTTTCATCACAAAATCCTTTATGCAATTCGACCAACGATAGCTCACCGAACCTGTGTTTAATTTATATTCCAGTACAGGGATCTGAGTGGTCCTAAGGTACTGATCAAAAACTTTCGACAGATTAATACCTGATTGTTTGCTAATATACTCTTCAACATCTTTGCTGTTTACGGTTTTATGATAAAAAGTAGAGTTTAAACCTCTTAATATTTGCCTGAATTTTTCATCATTGTTTATTACCTGCCTCACTGTATGTAAAAGGTTCGAGCCTTTGGGATACATGTCACCTGAACCTTCCTGATTTACGCCATACGGGCCGATAATAGGAATATCGTTTTTGATATTCTTTCTGATTCCTGTTAGATAATCGCTCGCTGCCTCTTTCCCGAATTCACATTCAGCGAACAGCGTTTCAGAATAACTTGTGAATCCTTCATGGACCCACATATCGGCAATATCGTTGGTAGTAATATTGTTGGCAAACCATTCGTGCCCACTTTCATGCACTATGATAAAGTCCCATTTCTTGCCCCAGCCGCTGCCGGAAAGATCTATACCGAGGTATCCATTCTGATACTTGTTTCCGTATGCAACGGCACTTTGATGTTCCATTCCCAAATGTGGAGATTCTACCAGTTTATACCCGTCTTCATAAAATGGAAACGGGCCGAACCAATGTTCAAAACATTTGAGCATTGTGGGAACCTGTTTGAATTGTTGTTTGGCCTTTTCGAGATTATAATCAAGCACCCAGTATTCGCAATCTAATTTTCCTTTTTCACCGTTATATGTTTCGCTCCAGCTTTCGTATTTGCCGATGTACGGAACGATATTGTAGTTGTTGATAGGGTTGCGCACAGCCCAGCGATAAGTCATCATACCAGCACTAAAACTTTGCTTTCCCATGAATCTGCCATTTGCAACGGCTACCAGCGTATCAGGAATTGCAACATTAATAAAAGCACTATCCGGTTCATCACTCTGGTGGTCTTTACAAGGATACCATACGCTTGCCCCAAGGCCCTGGCACGCGACAGACATCCACGGGCGACCCAGACTGTCTTTGGCAAAAATCCAACCACCATCCCACGGCGGTCTTTTTGCAATTCTGGGATTCCCCCCGAACACGAATGTTATAGTCTGAACGGAACCCTTGTTGGGCGCCTTTGGAAAATTGATATAATATACATTGCCTTCGCGAGTAAAGCTGTATTTGTTTTCGCCAATGTAAGCACGTGAAATCGTCATCGGCTGTTGCAGGTCAATTTGCATGCGCGTGCCCTCGCCTAAAACACGGAACTGGATTTCGCATTTTCCTTCAATGCCTTTGTTTTGATAGTCTGTGTTGATGGCAACAGTGTAACAAACAACATCCCACCATGCGCGTTCTGGCGTGATGGTTCCTCTTAAAGTATCTTGCCTGGTGAGAATTCTTTTCTCATGTAGTAGTTGTCCTGAGCATGAACCCGCCAGTGAAAGACAGACAACAAAACAGATCAATCGTTCAATTCTTGTTGGCATAAAAACTCAGGTCTGGAATTCTAAGTATTTGCTTCAACGCAGCGTTAATATATTTACAAATTAACACCCTTGCTTGTTGTTTCATTAAATTTAATACACAGTTTGCAAGATATGAAGGTACTGATTCATTTTCCAGCATATTCTCCACACGTGGCCCTTTTATTCGTTTTGCGCAGATACCTATCTTCTTTCGTACTTGGCGCTGTCGCCTTGGCCACTATATCATGTAATAACAAGAGCTCTACCAGCAAGCAGGTTTTTCATTACAATGAACAATCTGGTATTGCAACACTTGATCCCGCATTTGCCAAGAATCAATCGATCATGTGGGCGGTTCACCAGATTTACAATACGTTGGTTGAAACCGATCCTTCTCTTAATATTGTTCCTTCTCTTGCAAAAACCTGGGATGTGTCATCCGATAGGTTAGAATATATATTTCATTTACGGACAGATGTTTTCTTTCACGATAACGACGCTTTTTCCGGAGGGAAAGGCAGGAAGATGACTGCCGGCGATGTGGAATACAGTTTTCGAAGAATCGTTGATCGAAATACCGCCAGCAGTGGTGCATGGATCTTCAATAAACGAATTGATAGTATAGAAGGATTTAAAGCACTAAATGACTCGACGTTTCAACTCAGGCTTATCACGCCATTTACACCCGTTTTGGGTTTGCTTAGCATGCAGTATTGTTCAATCGTGCCACGCGAAGTGGTTGAAAAGCATGGCAGGGATTTCCGGAATCATCCGTGTGGAACAGGACCGTTTCAATTTAAGTCATGGGAGGAGGGACAGGCCCTTATCTTACTCAAGAATGAAAAGTATTTTGAGTCGGATAGCGCAGGACAAAGATTCCCATATCTTGATGCGATCAAAACTACGTTCTATGATAGCAAGGCGACCGAATTTTTATTATTTCAACAAGGCAAGCTTGATTTTATCAACGATATCGATGCCTCGTTTAAAGATGAGGTACTAACAAAAAAAGGTGAGTTAAGAAAAGAGTGGGAAGGAAAGATCGTGCTCTATAAGCATCCATATCTGAACACAGAATACCTTGGCATGCTGATCGATAGCACAAACGAACTGGTGCGAAATTCGCCGATACGAATCAAAAAAATAAGACAGGCTATCAACTATGGGTTTGATCGCCGGAAGATGATTCTGTATCTGCGCAATTCAATTGGAATTCCGGCTGAAAGCGGATTCGTGCCCGCAGGTCTTCCTTCACATGACTCCAGCATAGTGAAAGGGTATGACTACAATCCAACAAAAGCGAGGCAGTTGTTGAGGGAAGCAGGATTTGGTGATGGGAAAGCGGTGCCGCCTATAAAATTATTAACGATATCCGTCTATGGCGACCTTGCTAGCTTTATTGCGAAAGAACTTGAGGATATCGGCTTGAAGGTGCAGGTGGAAATTGTGCAAAAAAGTTTATTGCTGGAGTACACCGCCAAATCGCAGGCACTGTTCTTTCGTGCTAGCTGGATTGCTGATTATCCTGATGCAGAAAATTACCTGAGTGTTTTTTACGGAAAGAATCCAGCTCCACCGAATTATACCCGTTATAAGAATCCTGCGTTCGATGCATTGTATGAACACGCGTTGCTTGTAACGGATGATTCCGTACGATTAAAACTGTACCAGCAATTGGATCAGATGGTCATAAATGATGCCCCGGTTATTCCATTATGGTATGACGAGGTGATCCGGCTTGTTAATCCGTGGATCAAGGGATTTCAACCGAATGGATTAAATCTGCTTGAGTTGCGGTATGTGAAGAAAGAACGTTCATAGCAGCCTCGATATTCTTTATGTCCTGTGTGTTCTTCTTCCTGTTCATTGTGAATCCCTTGACTGTGTAATCAGGGGTTCACAACGAACACGAAGAGAAGACCCAAAGAACACGAAGAATAACTAATGATTAATGCTTGATCTTATCCTTAAACACTTTCTGGAACTTTTCCATCTTCGGCTTAATTACATAGTAACAGTAAGGCTGTGATCCGTTATTCGCGTAATAATCCTGGTGGTAATTTTCTGCTACAAAAAATTTTGAAAAGGGAGTAATCTCCGTTACGATTGGCTTGCTAAATGCACCACTCGAATTCAATTCAGCTTTATATTTTTCAGCTTTCTGCTTTTGTTCCTCGTTGTGATAAAAGACCGCACTGCGGTATTGTGTACCAACATCATTTCCCTGGCGATTCAGTGTTGTAGGGTCATGGGTTTGCCAGAATACTTCCAATAACTCATCAAATGTGATCTTTTTGGGATCATAAACTATTTGCACAACCTCTGCATGTCCTGTAGTGCCGTCACAAACTTCTTTGTAGGTTGGTTTGTCAACATGTCCGCCGCTATATCCTGATGCAACCTTCAAAACTCCATTCAATTGTTCGAAAATTGCTTCTGTACACCAGAAACAACCCGTGCCGAATGTGGCCGTATCGGTTTTATAGTTTGCATTCTGGAGAGAAGTGAGATCACTGTTCATATATGTATTTGGTTTTTTATTTTCTCCGCAAGAGAGCAGGGTGGTCAGGGTAATAATCGCACTGGTCAAAAATATATTCATACAGCAACGTTTTAATATTCCGTTCATGGGCATCAAATTTCGGACAAGTTAGAAGGTTGTGCAAGCCAAAATTTGTAAGTTGCCCGACAATGGCCGGCTTTTACCATATCATTAACGGCAATGACTTACGGTAAACCAGCCAAAAAATGAGTTAAGTAAAAAAAAATGAGAACGATTCACGCAATCAGGCTAAAACCGGGACAAGACCTCAGGGTAAGCCTCGATCAATTTGTAAAAGACCGAAGTATTTGTGCAGGATGGATCGTAGCCTGTGTTGGTAGCCTGACACAGTACAACCTACGGTTCGCCAATCAGCAAGCTGGTCAGATACGAAAGGACTTTTTCGAGATCATTAGTTTAAGCGGCACTCTTGGTGTAGATGGTGGTCATTTTCATATCGCCGTCAGCGACAGTGACGGAACATTAACCGCTGGACATTTACTAGAAGGCTGTATTATTTATACAACCGCAGAGATTGTGATAGAAGAGACTACTGACCTCGTATTTGCCCGCGAAATGGACAGTACTACTGAATGGAAAGAGCTTCAAATAAAGAAAAATGCAGACAGTTAGCGTCAATGCCAGCAAGGATTAGTGCCCCTTGTGCCTTCCGTTCTGTCCTTTGTGAGGCTCCTTTGCTCGTGCAGGCAGATGGATTCATGAAAACCACAACGGAAGCACAGCGGGCACGAAGAAGATAAAAGTGATCACTCTAATCCTGCGACTTTGGATCAATTTTAGACAATTAATTCTTTACTGAAATAGACTCATTCCCAGCATATATTTTCCGAAATTTGCACATCAAAAAAAGAGGTTACAGGTGGAGCTTACACGAAGTATGAGAATCTTTCCGGAATCGGCGTTGGTTCAGCTGGAATTTGATAAAATTCAGTCGCTCCTCACTGAGCACTGCAAGACCGAATATGCGAGATCGAAGGCAGAGAGCCTGAACATTCACACCAAAAAAGAACCTATTGAATTGGAACTGCAGCAATCAAATGAATACAAGCTGCTGATCCAGGGTGCACAGTACTTTCCGAACGATCATGTCCTGAATTTATCCCGCGAAATAAAATTGCTCGGCATCGCCGGCGCTGTGCTGACGGGAGATCAGTTCATGCAGATCCGTAAGCTGGCGGAGAGTTTACAAGGCATTTTCCGCTGGTTTGATACCGAGAGAAGAACTGCTTACCCGGCCCTGGCTAAAGTGATTGGGAATACCTATTATGAAAAGGCCATCATACATACAATTGATGAAGTATTGGATGAAAACGGTACTGTAAAGGACAATGCTTCTGATGACCTGGCTCGTATTCGGCTCAATCTTTATAAACGTAGAAGCGAGTTACGGCGTATGTTTGAGAGAATTGTACAAAAGCTTGCCAGGTCGGGTTATGTCGCAGATATCGAGGAAGCATTTTTGAACGGGAGGAGAGTGGTTGCCCTGTTCGCCGAACATAAGAGACAGGTGAAAGGAATATTGCATGGAGAGAGCGAGACAAGGAAAACTTCTTTTATAGAGCCGGAAGAAACGATTGAATTAAATAACGAGATATTCACGCTCGAAAACGAAGAAAGCAGAGAAGTGTATCGCATCCTACGTGATCTTACTAAAACATTGTCGGGGTACGCACCGCTCTTAAGCGGGTATCACGACGTGTTAGGTGAGTATGATTTCATCCGGGCAAAAGCGAAGCTCGCGGTAGATGTCAACGGAACCTATCCCCTGTTGAGCGATAAGGCACATGTTCACCTTGTAAAAGCATGTCATCCTTTATTATATCTGTATAACAAAAAGAATAACAAGCCAACCATTCCTGTCGATATCACTCTTGACGAAAAAAACAGGATACTGGTTATATCTGGTCCCAATGCCGGCGGCAAAACGGTAACATTAAAAACTGTGGGACTATTGCAACTCATGTTACAGAGCGGGTTATTGGTCCCTGTTCATCCAAATTCGGAGATGGGTATTTTCAGGCAAATTATGATTCACATCGGGGATACACAAAGCCTGGAATTCGAGTTGAGTACTTACAGTTCCCATTTGAAGAACATGAAACACTTCATGGAAAACGCGAACGGGAGGACATTATTTTTTATAGATGAGTTAGGAAGCGGTAGTGATCCGAATCTTGGAGGCGCATTTGCCGAGGTGATTCTTGAAGAGCTGGTAAAAAAACACGCCATGGGAATTGTAACAACCCATTATCTCAACCTCAAAGTGATGGCAAATAAAACGCCCGGGATAATTAATGGTGCGATGGCATTTGACGAAAAAAACCTGCTTCCGATGTACAAGCTGATCATCGGAAAACCAGGTAGCTCGTACACTTTCGCAATTGCCGAACGAATCGGGCTTGATCCTTTATTGGTAGGCAGGGCAAAAAAACTTGTAGATGACGATCATTTCCGGCTCGATAAGTTACTCAATCGTACGGAACAGGACCTGCAAAGCATCGAAAAAGAGAAAAAGGAATTGCAGCAACTCGTGAATGAAAACAGGCGGCTAAAAAAGGAAATGGAAGAATTGATCAACAAGGAGCGACACCAGCAGCAGGTTGAAGTACTTAAGCATCAAAATAAGATTAGTGAGGAAAGGATTGCCTACCTCAAAGAGACGGAGCGAAAGCTAAAGCAGATTGTATTTGATTGGAAAAAAGCCGAAAACCAGGAAGACAAAAAAGAGTTAATCAAGCAAATGCAGGCACTACTTTTCCGGCAAAATCAAAAGCAGGTAAATGATAAAGTCAAGAAAAAAGTTAATTCGAAATATGAGGAAGTTGCCGGAGAGATTGTTGTAGGTCAGAAAGTTTTAATGAAAAAAAATCACCAGGTGGGCGAAGTAACGGAGATCAAAGGAAAGAAAGCCGTTGTGAAAGTAGGGCTAATGCCAATCACAGTCGACCTTGAGAATCTTGTGCTGGTTTCAGAAAAGAATTAGCGCTAATTAGTGTCTATACAATTAGCGCTAATTAGTCTCTATAAGCTGGAGTGCAGATAATCTTTTAATTGTGTAATTGTTTCCTGTTGTGCAAGGATGGTTTCTTTTACCACGTCGTTGATTGATATGATGCCGCTTAGATTGTCGCCGTCAAATACAGGCAGGTAACGAATATTTTTATCAGACATGAGTTGCATGCAATAATCGATTGTGTCACCCGGAGTAATCCGTGGAATATCAGATGACATGATTTCTTCCGCCTTTGTATCGGTCGATGATTTGCCTTTTAAAATAACTTTGCGGGAATAATCTCTTTCTGTCAAAATACCCAGGTATTGAGCTCCTTCAACAACTACTACAGACCCAATATTCTGGTCAGCCATTATTTTTAACGCATCCAAAACGGAAGTATCCGCTGAAACATTGGTGATATTTTTCCCTTTCCTGGCTAAAATGTCAGCTACTTTTTTCATACAGTTTATTTTGGTGAACAATCGTGTCTGGTAAATTACGATTTTTATCGAAGTGGGAAAGGGAAATCTGCAGGTTGAAAGAAAGAGTTTCCCCAAATATTTTCGCAAATTCATTATCATGAATGATTTAGCGTATTGCCTCCAACTCATTCGCTAATACTACTTTAAAAAACTGCATTTGAGTTATCCTCTGCTTCATTCCGGGATGATTAGGGATAAAAAACCGGAAAAATATCAAATAATTGAAAGAACCGGGAGTTGGATTATCGATAAGTAAAAACCGTTGAAAGTTTCTCTTGGCTATCGTTGCAAAATCTTCCGGTTAATGCATTGTCAACGTTCATGGGTATGTAACGATATCTAACGTCCTAAAATGATTCAACAAATGATATTTCAAGGCTCACTCATATGAGTGACGATTAACAGGCATTAAAACACTTAGGTATTTCTAGCTCTTGTGCAATAAATCATTTATGCATTGCGAACGTCTTCATGTTGGGCCGTGTAAATGAAAGTGGAAACGCACGAAAATGTTTACCACAAAGTGGTATTGTCAGTTATCAGCAACGTTGTAGTTTTACTCCCCATTTCAACCCGTACACGGTTAAGCTCCTTGGTGCAATTTTTTTCGACTGGACCTGCTTCAAACTAAATCTTAGGATAAGTTTTATCAGAATTTTCAGTTTGGTGTTCATCTTTTTTAAATCACATTTATGATTGATAGAGCCCTGCGCTTCCTTACCGAAGAAATCAATCAATATCTTAAATCAAAGCTGTCATTTCCTGGCGACAAGATCATTCTTGATAATATCTCAAGACTTAATGATTCTGCGAATAACAGCAATGCAACCAATAAAGTTGTTCTCTCCCTGGTGAATATTGAAGAAGATCGCATCTACAAAAATCCCGAGAATTTTACGAAGACGGATGACAATAAAGTGGTTTACAAAAACCCACCTGTTCCCGTGAACATCTATTGTGTTTTTGCGTTTAATCACGGTGAAAACGATACAGAGTTCACCAATCATTATGAAGAAGGCTTGATGTATATTTCATATATCATCCGTTTCTTTCAGCACCGCAATGTATTTACTCCCCAAAATTCTCCCTCATTGGATAGTGGCATTGAAAAGATGATCGCAGACCTCCATTCGCTGGGATTTGAACAATTGAATCATTTGTGGGCAATCCTCGGTGGCAAGTACATGCCTTCGGTAATGTACAAATTCCGCTTGTTGATCTTAGATGAAGACCTGCAACAAGGTATAGGAGAACTTATCAGGAACGTGTCTGTAAAAAATAACTGATCAGTATTATGAGCGTAGAGTTTCAATCCTTGTTTACGGTTCGTGTGCTACACGATTATTATAATATGCATGATAAGCGCTGTAATGATTTTGATATTGAGCCGGCTGAAGACTGCCTGTTGTTAATGAAGAATCTGCAGATCCTTCATAAGAATGTCGGTAACAGGTTGCTTACAGTGGCCTATGCCAATAAGTTAAGCAATGGAACACCTCCACCGGAGTTCATATTGAAACCTTTTATTGATTTTAAAGAAGGTATTGTCTTCAGATATTATTTAAAATTAAAAAATCCGCATTTTTCAAATTTTACGGCGGTTGCTGTATCACTGGCAGAGAGAAAAAGATTGTACTTCAGTAATCTCTCAAAAAATCTTGCCGGTAGCGTGTTATCACTATCGGGATTTGTAGGTCCTTTCACTATTAGTAGAAAGTATGAACCCGGGGACCTTGTTAAGGGGCCTGACGATAACTTTTATGAATCCATCCGCAGGGGTGATGGAACTGCAGACTCACAAGATCTTGCAAACGCCGGTTACTGGCTCAAGGCCTCAGCGAACGGCCCCTTTGTGTCAGGCAGCGACCAGTTGACTTTGGTGGGAAACAACTATGAGTACAGGCTTTTAACACCTGCCAGCAATATTATTATCAAAACGTTCTCATTGAATCGTTCAGATAGTAATCTGCCTTATGATTCCCTGTTAAGTACAGTTGAAAAGAATTTTTCTCAAAATCAGGATTTTGTATCTGTTGATTTTTCCAAAACTCCGTCGGGTAAATACAAGATCATTGTTAACAACGAAACGGAATTGTTTGTGTATGTGGACCCGGTGGCACTACAGCAAAATGTTTTTGGAATCATCGATATCCACCATTTTGAAAAAGTGCCTGTAGATTTTCGATTCTTAACAATAGGCGGAGATATTAAGGTGCCTGAACCTATTTATACAATTCATTTTAAAAACAGGTCTGTTATCTGGAAGTACATTTCACAAAATGGCGATATCGGCATTACAGACAGTGCAGCTACCCCGCAGGCTTTTTTGCCCGCTACTGGATTAGTTATAAAATCTGCAAATGCGATTGGACTGGCTGAAGCGCCGCTATCAACCTTAATGGCAACTCGTACGGCAACAGGTAAACAAATTAAAAGTTTGAAAAATCCGGAGATAGAAAAATTGGTCTTTGAAAAGGATGGAGCAACTGGCTTTTTTGCAGGTAACATGTTCGTTAAAATAGATACATAATAAAACCTTTATTCACTACAAAAAAATGCATTATGGCAATTTACAAAACTCCCGGAGTGTATATCGAGGAGATTCCACTTTTTCCTCCTTCTGTGGCCCAGGTTGAAACGGCTATTCCAGCCTTCATAGGTTACACTAAAAAAGCCAAAAAAGAGAATGACGACCTAACGCAGAAACCCACACGTATAACCTCTTTAGTAGAATACACGCAATATTTCGGCTTATCTGAGGATGAAACAGATCTCGAAGTGGTTCTAACGAAAGATAGTGCCGATAGAACAATCATTGAAGTAAAGTTTGAAACGGGTAAAACTCCAAGCGTCCACAATATGTATTATGCCCTACAGATGTTTTTTGCAAATGGTGGCGGGCCGTGTTATATCGTATCGGTAGCGCCCACCGGCACTGCTGGAATTGATAAGGCGAAATTAAAAGCAGGTCTCGATGCCTTAAAAAAAGAAGACGAGCCTACACTCATTATTTTCCCGGAAGCGGTTACGGGATTGGACGCAGATTATGGTGCATTGATGTCCGATGCTTTGAAGCAGTGTAAGGAATTAAAAGATCGGTTTGCCATTATGGATGTTAAAGTGGATGCAACTAAAACAATCGCGGAGAATGCAACGGCTTTTAGAACAGCTGTTACAGGAACGCCTGAAGAATTGAAATATGGAGCCGCCTACTACCCAAACGTCAAAACAACTTTTCCCTTTTCTTTCCAGGAAGCCGATGTAAAAGTTACAGACAACCGTGGCGGCACTGCGTTGCCTGGAACTCTCGACGCGGTTGCACCCGTTGATAATTCTGTGTACAACCTGATCAAGGCGAAGTTGAATACATTTTTTATGGCCATGGCCCCGAGTTCATCTGTGGCCGGTATTTATGCTTCAGTTGACCGCGACCGCGGTGTGTGGAAAGCTCCGGCAAATGTTCCCGTTTCTAATGTTATTGGTCCCGATATTAAAGTTACTGACTCCGATCAGGATGGATTGAATATCGATACTACTGCAGGCAAATCGATCAACGTAATCCGTGCTTTCATTGGCAAGGGAACGCTTGTGTGGGGCGCGCGAACATTAGCAGGCAACGATAACGAGTGGCGTTATATTTCCGTCCGTCGCTTTTTTAATATGGTGGAAGAATCTGTTAAGAAGGCTACTTACCAATTCGTATTTGAACCAAACGATGCCAATACCTGGGTGAAGGTTCGGGCAATGATTGAAAATTATCTAACCGTACTATGGCGCCAGGGGGCATTGGCAGGTGCAAAACCAGAACACGCATTTTATGTAAGGGTTGGGTTAAATATTACTATGACTGCCCAGGATATACTTGAAGGATATATGCATGTGGAAATCGGAATGGCAGTTGTAAGACCTGCTGAATTCATCGTACTTAAATTTTCACACAAAATGCAGGAATCCTGATTTGAAGTTCACGGTTTTTTCAATAGCGGTCATCCTTAATTGCTTTAAGCTCGCAGAGAACTGAAAAGCTTTTTAACCCCGATAGATATATATGTTTTAATTACCATTCTACCATTCAAATTTAATAATACAATTATGGCAAATTATCCCTTACCGAAATTTCACTTCCGCGTGGAGTGGGGTGGAGCAAAAATCGGTTTTTCAGAAGTTAGTGGCCTGTCAGTTGAAACGGATGTAGTCGAATACCGTGATGGCAGTAGTCCTGAATTCCACAAAATTAAAATGCCTGGTATGCAAAAGTTCGGCAATATCACTATGAAACGCGGAATCTTCCAGGGTGATAACGATTTCTTCAAATGGTGGAACACCGTTGCATTGAATACCATTGAAAGACGTGATGTAACCATTAGTTTGTTGAATGAAAGTCATGAACCGGTAGTCGTTTGGAAAATCAAAAACGCATGGCCATCGAAAGTTCAGTCAACCGATCTTAAAAGCGATGATAATGGTGTTGCAATCGAGACGATAGAATTGGCGCATGAAGGGTTGGTAATGCAAAACGGTGATTAATCATGGCAAACAGCTATCCACCTGTAGGATTTTTTTTCCGCGTTGAATTTCAACTGGGCGGTGTTAAAGGTACCGATGCCATGTTCCAGGAAGTAAATGGATTCAATGCGGAATTACAGACCGAAGAAATCCGGCAGGGAGGTGAAAATCGTTATTCTCAATCTTTACCTACGCGTGCCAAGTACACTGATCTGGTTTTGAAACGTGGTTTGATCGTTAATTCCGCTATAGTAAAATGGTGTAAAGATGCCATTGAGAATCTTGACATTAAGCCCATTACTGTGGTGGTTACTCTGCTCAACGAAAAAGGTGAGCCACTGCAAACGTATAATATCGTAAATGCGTGGCCTAAGAAGTGGTCCGTTTCTGACTTTAATGCGCAGGAAAGTAAGATCGTAGTAGAGACCATGGAGCTTTCTTATCAATATTTTAAAGTGGTTGAGTAAAATACATTTCTATGCCGGTTGAAATTCTTGAATTGATAGTTCGCGCTAACGTGCAGGAACAGGGATCTTCATCAGGGGTGCCTGCCGTAGGTGATCATTCTGGAACTGAGCAGTTTCAGAAACAGGTCCTGATCGAAGAATGTGTTGAGCAGGTTCTGGAAATTATACGTCGTCGTGAAGAACGCTAATACAATAAGCTATGAGCGGATTGTTAGATAAATTAAAAGTCATCGGGTTCAAGGATGCTACGGAATCATCACTAGGCGTGCCGTTCAGCATTTATATTGCTATGTTCAACCCTGAAAAATATAGCACTACAAAGCGCAGTTTGTTTCAGGATGACCGAAGACCTGGTTCAACTGGCAGCGAACAACGATTTAACCGGGAACAACCTCGCACGTTCGATTTCGAATTCCTTGTTGATGGTACCGGTGCATCTGGCGAGAAGCGGGAAGTGTTGGCCGATATTATTCTTTTTCGAACCACCTGCGGTTTTGTCGGCGATACTCACCGACCCACCTACCTGATTTTGCAGTGGGGAACATTCCTGGCGAGATGTGTGCTCACATCACTCACGATCGACTACACCTTGTTTAGGGCAGAGGGTACTCCATTAAGAGCGACAATGAAAGCCAGTTTTACTGAGTATACATTACCTGTACTGGAGCAACTCCAAAATTTCCTGAGTTCACCTGATGTAACTCATGTCCGAACTGTTACTGCAAACGACCGCCTGGACCTGATGAGTTATAATATTTATAAAGACTCAAAATATTATATGGAGTTGGCAAGAGTCAATAACCTAGACAATTTCCGGCAATTGAAAGTGGGAGATAAGCTGGTTTTTCCGCCGCTGGAGAAGAAGAGCACTAGCTAATTTGAAAATTTGAAGATTTGAAATGCAAAGAGTGCGGATCAAATATTTACAATGTTGTGTGGCGTAAATTATCGAACGAATATCTGGAACAAATGATAAGGATGAGAAGTCCCGGAGCGATAAAATATCGGTAGAATCGCCATCATTGAAGTATGCATCACGTATAGATGCT
>DAINQQ010000063.1:0-25638 GCA_036742645.1 Flavitalea sp. | reverse complement strand
GATCACTCATAGTGCGTTGCGGATTCTTACTGGGCGGCACTCAGGCAGTGGGGTTAGTCCCGAAGCGCTCCGTTCGAAATGACAGGGAGGGCGGCAGCATATCGCTGTAGGAAACTGGAACCAGGTCAGCATCGGTGATACCAAAGTCACGCATATAAAAAGCACATTGTTCGCGTAATGCATCAACAGATAAGTTGCCATGCATATTGCCAGCTTCTATTTCAACAAAGTTTCCGAGACCCTCGAGTGTATCAATGTGAAATTTGACGTTTTCGATATAATAAATCTCCCTGCTTTTTTTCACCTCAATCTTTACTCCTAGTGCTTTTGTCAACATTGATTTTAATGCGTCTCCGTTGTCTACGGGCAGCAAGTCGAAGTCTGATTGTTTTAACCCTGCAACATTTTCGCGATAGTAATAAATCAGACTGTTTTCTATATTTCCCTGCCTCAGCTTTAATCGTCCTGAGGCGATATTGAAGTAAGTGTCAGTTTGGATATCAGTGCCTTTGTACTCGGCCTTTTTATCTAACAAAATTTTCCTGATTTCGTCTGCCCTGGTCGTCCTTGCTTTAATTTCGATATTAATGTGCGACATAAAAAAAGGTTTGCCCTGTATGGACAAACCTAATTATTTAAATCGATCAGGGTAAGTTATTTCTCCGCCGGAGTACGCTTACCTGCAATCAATTTATCGATAGCAACTTCCATTCTACGTGATCGTGTGTCTTCTCTCTTAGCATTGCTGATCCAGCTCACATATTCTTTTTGATGGGAACTTGGAAGTGCCTCGAAAAAACGGTGTGCTACCTTACTTCTCCGAAGTTCTTTTTCGAATTCGTTAGGAGTAGCAACAATGTTGCTTTGAAAATTAATCCCCTCCCTTGTGGTGTACATGGTATTTGACACCCTTGAACCAGTTTTAACAGGAGTTTTTTTAAATCTCACGGCCGTCCACACATGATCAAGAGTAATTTCGTCAATGGAATCAAACCCAACCGTACGAATGCAATCCCAACTGCACTCCCTGTTAAGATCGGTAACAATCTTGGAAGTCGTTTTTGGATAGGCGATCCAGAATTTAGCGTTTTCATGCAGAGCAGGTACTACTTCCCCTAATATTGTCCGCAACTGGTAATGGCTGACCGCGAATACCAGGGCAAAATCAATTTTGCGGCTTTTTAATAAGGGAGTAACATTTTTAGCAAAGGCCAGTTTTACGAATTGTTTCTCGATGGAAGAAGGGAGACCTTGAATGAGTAAATTTTTTTCTTCCGTCAGCTGAAGCTTTTCTAACAAATTTTGCAGCATGCCTGAATGTTTTTGATGATAGCCAAAAGGCTGAAATAGATGGGGACTGCAAAATTAGAAAAATGATGTCGTTAGCCGAAAAAATATTTAATAAAAAACCCATTCAGCAATCTATTACTGAATGGGTTTTTAAAAAACTAATGATTTACCATTAGGACCTTATTTGCCTATTGGCTTATAATATTTCAGCGCTTCAGGCATTAAAGATTTCAAGCGTGCAATTCTATTTTCTTCTGTGGGGTGTGTGCTTAAAAATTCCGGCGGGCGTTGACCATTACTCATTTGCTGCATCCTCTGCCACAAAGGAATCGCTTCCTGCGGATTATATCCCGCCATGGCTGTAAAGATCAAACCAAATTTATCTGCTTCTAACTCCTGTTTACGAGAATTTGGTAACAAAACTCCAATTGAAGCGCCGGGGCCATATACACTATTGAAAATAGTATTCACTTTCTCGTTACCTGCTGTAACCGCGCCGCCGACCACTCCGATGCCTTCGGCTAAAAGGGCCTGGCTCATTCTTTCATTACCATGCTTTGCCACAGCGTGAGCAATCTCGTGTCCCACTACAACAGCAAGCGCTGCCTCATTCTGCGTCACCGGTAAAAGACCTGTGTACACTACAATCTTTCCTCCGGGCATACACCATGCATTCACGTCTTTTGCATCTACAAGATTATATTCCCATTGGAAACCTTGCAGCTCGTTTGCGAGGCCTTGGTTTCTATAGTAAGTGGTAATCGCAGTAGTCACTCTTTGGCCTACCCTCCGAACCATTTCCGCGTCTTTATTTCCCGAAGGACTTACCACCCTGCTTTGACTCAGAAATTGGCGGTATTCCTGGACTGCCATGCTTTGCAGTTCAGCCTCTGATAACAGTGCGAGCTGATTTCTGCCGGTGATTGCATTCTGCGAACAAGACGCTAACACAGAAGCAAATGCACCTATAATAAATAGTTTTTTCATCATACAGAGTTTAAGGGTATTTAGACAATAGTTATACCAACCCCCCGCTAGGACTTGCTAATTTAACTGCTACGAAAAGTTAAGATTACAGGCCAATCGCGCTATAATTCGTGGCGGCGACGCTCCTTTTTTCGGTCACGGTGCTTTAGAATCGGGACCTTGCTTTCGCTACCGCGTAGCAACCTGGTGATGTTCTTTTGATGGGTAAGAATTACCAACAGTGCTACGGCTATAGCAAAGGCCCGGTACAGCAATTCCTTCTCATTGAATATGACGAGTATGAACACAGCGAATGCAATACTGGCGAGGATAGAGCTTAAAGAGACGAACCGGGTGAGGTAAAGTACAAGCAGGAAAACACCGACACAGCAAACCGCGACAACCGGTTGAATAGCCAGGATCATTCCGAATACTGTGGCTACTCCTTTCCCGCCTCTGAAATCAGCCCATATGGGGAAGATATGCCCCACGACTGCCGCGAGCCCAAGGCCGACCATAAAATTGGTTCGGTCGAGTTCGCTCGTATGATAATAAGGAAGTAAAATGTAAAGACTGGTTGCGGCAACGCCTTTTATCACATCAACGATCATAACCACTGTCCCCCATTTAGGACCCAGCACTCGAAAGGTATTGGTGGCACCGGAGTTACCACTTCCGTATTCGCGTATATCAATTCCAAAAAACGCCTTGCTAATCAGAACCGCCGTTGGAAGAGAGCCAATAAAATACGCTATTGCAATGAGTAAAAATTCTTTCATTGAATAGTTTGGTTAAAGTTGGACAACAAAAGTACATAAAAACGGCCAACCGTGACGCTTGTTTTAGATTGAGTTAACATTCGTTAAACTCAATGCAATCCAATCGTGTTTTTCCGATTGTGTTTTTACGAAGAAATTTTCATCAAAGGCCGCATCAACAATATCCTGTTGATCGTTCTTTAATATTCCGCTCACTATTAAAACGCCCCCGGGAAGTAATTGTTTTGTTATCCGGGTAAGATTTTCGAGGATTACGTGCTTGTTAATATTCGCCAGTATGACGTCGAATTGCTTGTCTAAGCTGATATGATCCGCCTTCGTCAATTTTATTCTCAAACATTTATTTGTCTCAATGTTTTCTTTGGCGTTGTTGATGCTCCATTCATCATTATCAATCGCAAGAATTTCTTTAGCGCCCAGTTTCTCTGCAAGAATAGCAAGTACACCGGTTCCTGTTCCAAAGTCAAGCACAGACTTATCAACAAAATTGATATCCTGCATCAGTTGGATAACCTGGTAAGTAGTAGCATGATGACCAGTTCCAAAACTCATCTTAGGAGTGATGATGATCTCATGCTGCACCGTTTCGATATGCGAGTGAAAGGAGGCCCTGATTGCGCAAAAGTCTTCAACGATTACGGGTTGGAAACTTCTCTCCCATTCTGCATTCCAGTTTACCTGTTCGATAATTTCTGTGCTCACCGAATACTGGTTGATATCAACAATAACATTTAATATCAATTCATCGTAACTACTTTCAGCGATACACGCTTTCAAAAAATTATCGCCCTGCTCGAACGCATCAAAACCAACATCGGCCAGTTGTGCGATTAGCAGTTCCTGGTCAGAAAGTGGAATATCTGTAAAGTGTAATTGGACATAATTTTCCATAGATAGAGACTTTCCTCAAAAGACTTCTAAGAAAATTGCCACGAAAGCCTCAAAGACACAGAGATCGAAGTTCTCATTACTATGTGTCTTCGCGCCTTCGCGGCAAAATATGCGTTTGAAACAGCCTCTTAATATTTACTGCCTCCTGCTATTAATTTATGATCGTTTATTCCTGTGCAGGTGCGCCATTGTTCTCCGGACGCTTTGGACCATCTGGTTTTGGCATAAGCGCTTTCCTACTTAGTTTGAATTTGCCTGTCTTCTGATCAAGTCCTATAAGTTTCACTTTCACGGTATCTCCTTCATTCAACACTCCTTCCATCGTTTCAAGACGTTTCCAGGAAACTTCGCTAATGTGAAGCAATCCTTGTTTACCGGGAAGGAATTCAACGAATGCGCCATAAGGCATTACAGATTTCACTTTTGACTCATACACTGATCCAACTTCAGGTTGTGCCACAATGCCTTTTAACCAAGCAACAGCTTTATCAAGCCCTTCTTTTTTTGGACTGAATATGCTCACTTCTCCAAAGTTTCCAACTTCTTCGATATTGATGGTTGTTCCTGTTTCGCGCTGGATTTCCTGGATGATCTTACCACCAGGCCCGATAACCGCGCCTATGAATTCTTTATCAATAAACATTTTTTCCATCCTTGGCGCATGAGGCTTAACGTCAGGACGGGCAGCAGCCAACGCTTCATACATCGCATTAAGAATATGAAGTCTTCCACTACGTGCCTGTTCCAAAGCCAGACGCATCGTATCCATACTCAACCCATCGACCTTAATATCCATTTGCACACCGCAGATACCTTCACGCGTTCCGGTAACTTTGAAATCCATATCTCCGAGGTGATCTTCATCCCCCAAAATATCAGTCAGAACAGCATTTTTACCATCTGCCTGGCGGGTGATCAATCCCATGGCCACACCACTCACATGCTTTGGAACCGGAATACCGGCATCCATCAGCGCAAGTGATCCTGCACAAACAGTTGCCATCGACGAAGAGCCGTTCGATTCAAGAATATCACTGACGACACGGACGGTGTAGGGATACTCGTTGCCCGGCATCATTTGTTTTAAGGAACGCAGCGCCAGGTTTCCATGCCCTACTTCGCGGCGGCCAGGTCCTCTTAAAAACTTTACTTCGCCCGTTGAAAATGGAGGAAAATTATAGTGCAAAATGAATTTCGAATACTCAGATGACGCGGCACTTTCGACCAATAATTCATCTAAAGGAGTTCCGAGGGTAACCGTTGTTAATGACTGAGTTTCACCTCTTGTGAATAGCGCGGAGCCATGCGGAGAAGGTAAGATATCTACTTCAATACTAAGTGGACGAACTTCGTCTAATCGGCGGCCATCCAACCTCACCTTATCATCCAGGATCATGTTACGAACTACCTCCCACTTAAGATCTTCAAAATATTTTTTGAGTAATTTTTTGTCCTCATCTTCTGCATCCTCTCCAAGACTTTCCATCAACTGCTGCTTCAACTCATCATATGCCTCGCTTCTTTTTGATTTCGGAAGAGCCCCTTTGGAGATTTCGTAGACCTTGTCTTTTAACGCTGTCGCTTTTTGTTGGAGATCATCTTTTTGCACTGGCTTTGTGTAGTCGCGCTTTGCGGCGATACCGACTTTGCCGCGAAGTTCCTGTTGGGCTTTGATCTGGACGCGGATGGCTTCATGGGCCAATTCGAGTGCTTTAATCAGATCTTCCTCACTGCATTCTTTCGCCTCGCCTTCAACCATCATCAGGTTCTTTTCGGTAGCAGCTATGATAAAATCCATTTCTGCCTTTGCGAGCTCTGAACGAAGTGGGTTAATTACAAACTTCCCGTCTATCCTGGCAACACGCACTTCGGATATGATTTCCTTGATGGGAATGTCTGAAACGGCAAGTGCGGCCGAAGCTGCAAGGCATGCAAGGGCATCTGGCATAACTTCAGGATCGCTCGAGATAAGCATTATAATCACTTGAACATCACAATAATAATCATCTGGAAATAATGGTCTTAAAGCACGGTCTATCAGTCGGCTGGTCAAAATTTCGTAGTCATTCAGCCTGCCTTCACGTTTGAAGAACGAACCGGGAATACGTCCGGCTGACGAAAATTTTTCCATGTAGTCGACACTCAATGGAAAAAAATCCTGGCCTTCTTTCGGTTCTCTGTTAGCAACCACGGTGGCCAATAAAATAGAATTTCCCTGGCGTACGGTCACTGCGCCGTCGGCCTGCCGGGCTAACTTGCCGGTTTCAATGGTGACCATCCGGTCGCCGCCTATATCAAACGTTACATTAAGAGGTTGAGAAAGCATAAATCTTTTTTTATGATTTCGTTTACAACGGTAGGAATTATGGTAAACGCAATCTTGTTTTTAAAAGCAATTCAATGAGCTAAGGATGAGTAGCAGAAACAACTATTCCCAACCGTACCATCAGTTGGGAATAGTTTTTATTAACATAGAAAGTTATTTTCTGATTCCAAGTTTTTCAATCAGGCCGCGATAGCCTTGGAGGTTGTGTTTGCTGAGGTAGTTCAGTAAGCGCTTTCGCTGTCCGACAAGTTGCATCAAACCTCTGTGAGTAGAAAAATCCTTTTTATTTTTCTGTAAATGCTCCGAAATCCGATTGATACGTTCAGTCACCAGGGCAACCTGGCCTTCGATAGAACCGGTATTTTCCGCTTTGCCGCCAAACTCTGTGAAAATGGTAGAAACTTTTTCTTTGGTTAAATAAGACATCTCAATTTTTTTTAGCATCCAAAAATATTCTGCATAAATTAGTCGGCGAAGGTAGGTAAATTTTGAGTCTAAACGTGCCTGAAATGGCTTTTTTTGGCTGAAAATGCAGCAGGGAGGTTGATCCAGTGAAGACTCAAAGCAAATTTGCTCGCCAAGACGCAAAGTAAAGCGCTTCCTTTGGAGTCTTTGCGAGATATATCACCATGAAAAGACTATTCTTTACGGTTACCAACGATCTGACCTATGATCAACGCATGATCCGTATTTGTACCAGTCTTGCAAACGCCGGATACAGGGTCACACTTGTCGGGTCTGAATTGAAAGGCTCGATTCCTTTAATCGAACAGCCGTTCCGCCAGAAAAGGCTTGCCTGCTTGTTCACCATGGGAAAGGCGTTTTATGTGGAATACAATCTGCGCCTCTTCTTTTTTCTATTATTTCAAAAGATGCACTGCATTTGTGCCATCGATCTCGACACGATAATACCTTGTTATACTATCTCAATAATAAAACAAATCCCCCGGGTGTACGACGCTCACGAACTGTTCTGCGAGATGAAGGAAATTGTAACAAGGCCGAGGATATACTCATTTTGGAAGCGGATCGAAAGATTTGCCGTTCCGAAGTTTCCACTCGGCTATACCGTAAATCAGCCTATTGCTGATGAATTTCAAAAACGATACAACGTTAACTACGCTGTTATCCGGAATTTCCCCGTATTGGAACCGCTGGTAATGCCTCAAAAAAACGAGAAATATATCTTATACCAGGGAGCGGTCAATCATGGTAGAAGTTTCGAAACACTGATACCGGCAATGGCGCATGTTGATTGTCCACTCCTCATTTTTGGCGATGGAAATTTTATGGATGAAGCAAGGCGCCTGGTTACAATACACAAGCTTGATGCTAAGGTGATATTCAAAGGAAAAGTTCCCCCTACGCAACTAAGAGACATTACGCGCAACGCCTGGATCGGTGTTACACTGTTTGAAAATAATGGATTAAGCAATTATCTGTCGCTTGCAAATCGGTTTTCCGATTATATACATGCAGGCATACCTCAGCTCTGCGTGGATTATATAGTCTACAGCGATTTAAACAGTCGACACCCTGTGGCTGTATTGATCGATGACCTTTCGCCGGAAAATATTGCAGCCGGGTTAAACAGGCTACTTAAAGACGAAAATTTATATGCAACGTTACAAAGCAATTGTTTGAAAGCCAGGGAAGCGTTCAACTGGCAAGAAGAAGAAGGGACGCTTTCATCTATCTACAAGACTATCTTTGAACTCCGTGGATAAGCACTTGCATATAATTTGTCTTGACGTTCCTTACCCGGTTAATTATGGCGGCGTCTTCGACCTCTTTTACAAAATAAAGTGCTTACACGCCGAGGGAATAGAGATCCATCTTCATTGTTTTGAATACGGCAGAGGAGTACAGCCTGAACTAAATAAATATTGCAGGACGGTGCGATATTATAAAAGAGTCACGGGCTTGAGAGGATTTTCGCCCAGTCTGCCCTATATCGTCAGCTCGAGAAGAAGTATCAGTTTAATACAAAACCTGCTGCAGGATAATTATCCGATCCTGATTGAAGGAATTCATTGCAGCTACATTGTAATGGACGAGAGATTCAAACATCGCAAGCTCATTCTCAGGCTTCATAACGTTGAGTACAACTATTACCAGGGACTGGCCCGAACTACATCTTCCCTCATAAAAAGGATTTATTACTCATATGAAAGCAGGATGCTGTTCAGGTACGAAAATCGCATTGCGAAAAAAGTCATGGTTCTTCCTGTCTCCGAGCATGACCTGCAGATTTATAGAGACAAATTTCACGCGGATAACATCCTATTCCTTCCAGTGTTTCTTCCTTATGAAACAGTGACATCGATGGAAGGAACGGGATCCTTCTGTTTATACCATGGGAATTTAGCTGTGGCCGAGAATGAAAAGGCAGTAGTTTGGTTGATAGAAAAAGTCTTTATCAACCTTAAAACTGCATTTGTAATAGCAGGAAAAAATCCATCGAAACTTCTGCGGAAAGTGGTTGCAGGAAATCCCGATAGCTTCCTCGTGGCCAATCCAACGGAAAACGAGATGCAGGATTTAATTTCGAAAGCCCAAATAAATGTGTTGCCTTCCTTCAATACAACCGGGATCAAATTAAAACTCTTAAATGCTTTGTTCAATGGACGGCACTGCGTTGTTAACGATGCATCGGTCATGGGCACTTCCATCCTGAGCGAATGTCATATAGCAAAAGACGCGGATACTTTCAAGAGCATCCTTTCGCAGCTCTTTCACCGACCTTTTACTGAAGAGGCCGTAAACCAACGAACAATCTGTCTTGAAGGAGTTTATAATAACCAAAAAAACGCGCGCCAACTTATTCAATGGATATGGTAGCATTGTCCAAAACCCGTCCTCTTTCAGTTCGTACCATTCTCGCGGGAAATTTGTTAATTACAATATAGTCATGTGTGGCCATGACAATAGCAGTTCCGTAATCCCTGGATATATGAAACAACAGTTGCATGATCTCATCCGATGTTTCTGGATCAAGATTGCCGGTAGGCTCATCTGCCAGGATCAATTTTGGAGAGTTCAACAATGCTCTTGCGATGTCTATCCGTTGCTGTTCTCCTCCACTCAGCTCGAACGGCATTTTGAAACCTTTTGATTTCAGGCCTACTTTATCAAGAACATCGGCGATTTTTTCGTCCATCAATTTTTCATCCTTCCAACCTGTAGCCCTTAAAACGAATTTGAGATTGTCGTTCACATTACGGTCGGTGAGCAATTGAAAATCCTGGAATACAACGCCGAGGTTTCTTCTAAGAAAGGGCACCTTTTTCCATGTCATTTCCCGCAGATTGAAACCTACCACCGTACATTCACCTTCGGTAATCGGAAGATCGCCATATAAGGCTTTCAATAAACTCGATTTCCCCGTTCCGGTTTTACCAACGAGATAAACAAATTCTCCTTTATGAACTGTAAGATTTACGTCCTGTAAAATGAGATTTTTACCCTGGTAAATATTCACATGTTTTATTTCAATAATAGTCTCAGGCATAGATTCTTAAAATTACTAACAAAAATAAGCAATTCGGTGCTGAGGCACAGGTTATTCACATGCTGTTTAAAAATAATAGTTTTACCAACTATTCCTCGCTGGCATTTAAATTGCAAACAGTATAACAGTTACTTGTATCTGCTTTTGAAACCATATTTAACCATAACCTTAACCTAAGCCAGCAACTATGGACATTGCCACCAAAAATCTTGTTTATATTGTTGATGACGACCCCGACGACAGACAGATCATTCTTGATGCCTTTTTAGAGAATAACGCGGAAATGGATTATGTTTTTGCTGAGGATGGGAACCAGCTCCTGCAACATCTTGAGGATACGGATGGCAGCTCTGATCTGCCCACGCTTATCCTTCTCGATCTTAATATGCCCGGGATGCTTGGCCTGCAGGCACTCAAAGAAATAAAGGGAAACAAAGAATTCTCTTCAATCCCCACAATTGTGCTCACGACGTCTACGCTGCCAATGGATAAGAAATTGTCGTACGAATATGGCGCTAATTGCTTTTTATCGAAGCCTCCTGTTTACAGCGAGCTCGTGGCAATCACAAAAATGATCGCGCGGCTTTATTTTCGCCAGTGGAAATGATCTACCCGAAGAAGATCTTTACGGTTTGATAAAATAACCGGTTCTGCAGGTTCTGAGATTGTTCCGTAAAACCCTGTAAGCCGAATAGCCCTGCTGCATTTCCTTTGTTGATTGCTATTTCCAGATATCCCGCTGAATTAAATAAAGCAAGCTTCTCCCCGATTGGTACATCAGCATAGGTTTCGCTGATGGTGGAGATTATTTCATCCCGCTTGAAAATAATTCGAAAGCTTCTTCCCTTTCTTTGTTCTTCAAACTGCTCATGCGTTATATTGACAACAATATTCTCAAAATTATCAATCAAAATAATCTGTCCTTCAATCCAGTTTTCACCCAACAACGGACGAAGATGATTTTTCTCCAGGTATTCGACATCAGGTACTCCAATGTTTCGAACATCTTCGCCAGACAGCAGTTTGTGGATGGCGTTTGCCATGACCTGCACGCAATGAAT
This sequence comes from Flavitalea sp., assembly GCA_036742645.1. GTDB lineage: Bacteria > Bacteroidota > Bacteroidia > Chitinophagales > Chitinophagaceae > Flavitalea. The sequence goes on along the minus strand of DAINQQ010000063.1, from coordinate 14,814 downwards.
CGAGTTCCTGGCCGCACCCTTCTCTAATGGAAGACCAATCACTACGTCCGGTTTGCCTTCAACAATCATCGTCAATAACCCATTGTCGGCGCAAATTATGTATTGCTCCTGGTGATAAGCAAGCAACAATTGCTCTGGTTTTTTTTCAAACAGGTTTACCAATAAAAGATGAAATGTATAGGGAGGAAAATTTTTGATTGCATTTCTGCAGATATAAGCCGTTTGTGTGTAGTTGAAAGGAGATAAACTATGTGAAATATCGACGATCAATGATTGTGGTATGATGTTTACTAACTGGCCCTTGATAGCACCCAACAGATAGTCCTGTTCACCAATATCAGATGTTAGGGTTATTAAAGCCATGAAAGAAATCAAAATTTATTTGGAATGTTGCAAGCGACGCAGGTTGCGCAACAATAGCGGTAAATATATACGAATTGCAGCTCAGTTGATATGCCGCGTAAATCAATATGGAAAAAATGTGAACGGAATAAAATATTCATTTGACAAGCTGGCCATTATTAAAGAAGAATTTGTGCACCATTTTATCAGTTAACGATGGGAAGAATCTATTTAGGAAAACGGTTCTTTTCCCCGTAAACGTTAGTACGAGGCTCCGTTTCCGTTTTTCAATGGCCTGTAAAATATACCTTGCACATTCTGCTGCGGGCATCATTTTAGTCTCATCCATTAAGGATTCACCTTGCGGTTGCCCTTCCTTATTGAGGGCAGCGTTTCGGATATTAGATGTAGTGAAACCGGGACAAACCCACATCACGTTAACGCCGGTATCAAATAATTCGGTTCGTAATGCTTCAAGCCATCCTTGTAAAGCAAACTTCGAAGCTGAATAGGCGCTTCTTCCCGGCAATCCCCGATAGCCGGCGATAGAAGAAACGCCAACGATACTGCCCTTGCGTTCTATGATCGATGGCAAAGCGAACTTTGTACAATATACTGCACCATAGAAATTAACTGCCATCACTTTCCGAATAACTTCTACGTCAGCATCCTGTACCAATGCACGCATCGAAATTCCGGCGTTATTAATTAAGATATCAATTCCTCCGAAAGTTTTTATGGTGGAGTCTATAAACTTTTTGCAATCCTGTTCATTGCTCACATCACAGGTTACAGCGTGCAATAAAACATTAGCGTATTGTAACTGGAGATTGTATAATTTATCGTGGTTCCGTCCGCATGTTGAAACTTTGGCGCCCATAGGAATCAATGCGTCAATAAGAGCCTTTCCAATACCTTCCGTGCCACCCGTTATAATAACAACCTTATCTTTAAAAAATGACATGTTCGATGATTATACAGCAAAAATAACAGAGTTGAGTGGGGGAAAAAAGTTGATCTTATGAAGACCGTAAAATAGTTATTATACAAAAATCTGTCGATGTTGGATTAGTCAGGACCTCCGAGTTCCTCTGGTTAAAAGCGCTTACCATGGGGCCTTAATCACAGAGGGGCACAGAGAAGGTTCGAAAGGGCGATTAGTCTGCAGAAAAAATGAGAAATCTATCGTCAAAATCGGGTTATACTTGCAAGCGAATCCTTAAAAAGAATCTTAATAGATGAAAAAGATTGTAATCCTGATTCTAAGTTTCTGCGTTATTACTTCTTTTCAGAAAAAGCAACTTAGCTGGGTGGCTATTGGCGACTCGATTACATATTTAAATGATCACCGCGATGAAACCGGTAACAGGATCACGAAAGGATATATGACAAGAGTTGTAGAAAGGCTTCCAAATATCCGGTTTACGAACCAGGGCCACAATGGCTGGACTTCCGGTGGTATTGCTAATGCAATTGAAAAACTGGCTCTTGAAAAGGCCGATATCTATTCAATTTTTCTTGGCACCAACGATTGGTGGCAGGGTCGACCATTGGGTACGCTTACAGACTATCAGAAGAATACCGGCAACAATACCGTTTATGGTTCATTCCGCATCATCATTGACAAATTGCATAGTTTAAACAAGGATGCGAAAATCGTTCTCATTACACCGATGCAGCGTACAGATTTCGTATATATCAACGACATGAAAAACTCCGCCTATGGTTCTTACAAGGGGAAAAATGGGCAATCACTCGGGCAGTTCGCAGATGCTATCAAGGCTATTGCAAAGCATGAACGTTTCAACCTTGTAGACCTTTATAACAAACCCGAGATGGGGCTTCGAAACCTTGTGAAGTATAAACGACTGAAGGACCCGAAGACAAAGGGTGCTTATCGAAATTATTCATATCCGGAATACATAGGAATTCCTTTCAACCCGGAAACTGACGAATATCCATATCCCGTAGATGCGATTGATGTAACCTACGACGGCCTTCATCCCTCCGATAAAGGTTATGATATCATCGCGGGCATGCTGGTGAATATTATGAGGAAGTTTTAAGTGAGAGTTGTTAAGGCTATTAAATCTCCTTATGTCATTCCACACCTTTTGGTGTCATCCCAGGCCTCTCCCGACGAAGGAGGGTCTCCTGGACTCACACCATTTGTTGTCCCTGTTATCTCACGCGTTTGTTAGCTTCTGATTGCACAGGCTTCAAAAGATCCCTCCCTCCCCGGGATGACAAATAAAGAAAAGGATGACAGAAATCGAACGGAACGACAAAAAAAAGGACAGGAAAGAAAGCATGAGGAAAAGAAAAGGACATTAGAAATCTGACATCGCACATCACCATCTGACATGAGGAAGGGTCGATGGAAAAGAGCTTCATTAAGTCTCTTCAGATAATTCCAATTTCATAAACACACTTTTTAACAGATCCAATTAAGGGTTTTTTGCTTCTTCAGTGTCATACAATGCAGAGCGCGATATGAAGCGAGTTCATTTTTACCCTATTTAAAATTTCAAAAAGCATTTGCCACGCCTTTCGTAATAAAATAAAAAATAATGAAAAAGCTACCTGGTCTCTTTGTGACAATGTCCATTCTTATCATGTCCTGCCAACGCGAACTTTCGTATTCAACCGAAGAAGCGGGTGAAAATAAGTCAGTAGGTGACTTTCATGCGAAGAATCGCAAGGACCAACAGCTCTTTACAATAAACGCTGCAAACAGCAATATTGTCTCTGCGTCTAAAGGCACAAAATTGCATTTGCCGTCAAACGGCTTCATTACACAGGACGGTCGCCCGGTTTCCGGTAGCATCCAGGTTTCTATTAAAGAGATTTATACTCCAATGGAAATGATCTTGAATAATATGCCTACTAGTTCGAACGGCCGGTTGTTAGAATCTGGCGGAGAATTTCAAATAACTGCAACCCAAAATAAGGACACATTGATATCAGCACCCGGAACCTTTATTAAAATCACCATTCCCGATATTGGGAAAAATATGCAGGGCATGCAGGTGTTTAATGGTGTAGCCAATACAGCGGGTAATATCGACTGGGTACCAAATACCAATCCAGGCAATGTTGTCGTCGGTGATTCAACGCTGTTTTCAAACACCAACCTTTTTTGCGATGACATAAATTGGATCAACTGCGACAAGTTCATTAATGAACCGACCGTTGAGTTTACAGTATATCCAGGCAATGCTGCATCCGGAGATAGTACGAATGTGTTTGTTCACCTTACGGGGCGAAACACCGTAGTCAAAATGAATTGGACGCAGGGCCTCAGCTATTTTAAATCGGATAAACTGTTAGCGGTGCCATCAACTATTGTTGGCATCAGCACAAAAAACGGCCAACTGTTTGCGTCTATCGGTGCTGCGAATATCCAAAACGGTGCATCGACTACCATGAATTTTATGCCCTACACCGAAAAGGAGCTGAAGGCCCGGCTATCCCAATTGAGGTAATTTTTTTTCCCTTGCGGCTATGTGTCTTCGCGAGAAATAATTCGCGCAAAGACGCAAAGCCGCAAAGAGAGATTAAGGCCCAAATTTCAATGACACCCATTTTATCTTCTTTCGGTTCCACGTATACGTAATGTAAATGGTTCCATCCTTGCCCCCGATCACGGCCGGGTAAGAATATTCGCCCGGAGTATTCTCGAGCATGATAACGTCTTTCCATCTGATCCCATCTTTCGATATGGCTACGTGTAAGGGAGTTCTGGTACCTCCCCAATTATTTTTCGCTTTTTGTGTTGGATTGTATACTAACACCTGCCACCCGTTATCCAGGGTCACTGCGTCTATTCCTGAATTTGGGTTGAAAAGGCTCGTCGTATCTGGCGTGGACCAGGTACGGGCTTCATCTTTTGACCAAAGACTAACAATCCTGTTTTCCTGGCTCCGGCATAGCAACTGTTGCTTGCCGGCATAGAGCAAGAGGCTTGGCTGAATGATGTGATATTGCTGTCCGTCATTCAATGAGCCTGAGGAAGTCCATGTTTTGCCGGTATCTTTTGTCATCTCGAGATGAACTTGCCAGCGTCCATCCCTATTTTCTGTACTGGACGGACAAATCAATCTTCCATCATCCAGTAATACCGGTTTATTTTTTACAGGACCCAATATTCCATCAGGCAATCGCTGCGCTTTTGACCAGGTTTTCCCATGATCATATGATTTTTTTAGTTCTCCCCACCACTCGACCGGGCTTGGCCCCACCTTATAAAACAGCATCAGTGGCCCGCCTGGATATTGAAACAGTACCGGGTTCCAGCAAGGATATCTTTTAGCAGCGTCCTGAATTCCGTTGGCGACGGGTATTGGTGCGCTCCATCCACTTCCCACTCTCCTGCTTGTCCAAACCTCTACATCTTCATGCCTCTCGTGTGTACCGCCAAACCATGCTGCTATTAATCCCTGCGGTGTTTCAGCGATCGTTGATGCATGACAGCTCGGAAAAGATGCTGTATCATAAATAAATTCCTGGGTTATAATTTTTAGCGAAGGCATTTGCTGGGAATGAGTAGTACAATTTATTAGGCAAAAAGACAGCGACAGAATCAATATCTTATTTAGTCGGTGACAACAAGTACGCATAAATTAATTTTGTGCTTTTCAAATTCTCTTCGTGTCCCTTGTGCCTGAGCAAAGTCGATGTGAACCCTCTGATCGACTTCGCTCAGGACACGAAGTCTAATTTATGTTGTTTCCGTTATAGCAACGACTTTTATATGGCATGATTTCTTAAGTACAAAAAACATGATATCTAACCGTGAGATCAGTAGGCTGTTTAGCTTGTATGCTGAGCTTTTACTGTTACATAACAAAGGCGAAGGCCTGGCGAACCTTCTATCCGGGGCTTCTTATCGCGTTCGGAGAATTGATGAACCTGTACTGGAATTAAAGAAGGATCAATTGTCAAAACTGTTTCGTCCTGAGCTCATGCCAATTTTCGAGGAATTAAGAAAGGTAGGAACGATCAATGACCTTGATGAACTGGTTCAGCTAACCCCATCCGGATTATTTGAAATGATGCGGATCCGTGGCCTGGGTGGTAAGAAGCTATCAGTGCTATGGGGAATTGCAAAAATTGATACCGTCGATGCATTGCTGGATGCGTGTAAGAAAAATCAATTAACAAGCATACCGGGTTTTGGAGTAAAAACACAACAGAACATTATCAAGGCTATAGAAGCCGAGCGCAGTAACCGCGATCGTTTTCATTATGCCAGTGTTGCAGATGATGCAAACGCCCTGGTTTATGTATTGCAGCAGCTTTTCAAGACAAAGTTGATAAGTCTTTGTGGCGAAGTAAGAAGACAATCAACTACTGTAAGCGCAATCGAAATAATCTCGGCGATTGACTCCAGGCAGTTCAATGACAAAGCCCTTCGAAGATTCATGGTGATTGAATCCTCCGCGAAAGAAAAAACGACAGGCCATACGCTGGACGAGATTCCTGTTATAATCTACCATACAACGAAAGAAAAATTTTACTATGAACTTTTCGTGCGGACAGGCAATGAAGAGCATGTTAGCAGAGTACTGGCCAGGCTAAGCAAGAAGAATGGGTATACTTCGGAAGATGCTATATACAAAAATTCAAGGCTTCCTTTTGTCGTTCCTGAAATGAGAGAGAGCATTGCTGAATGGGATTTCAAAAAAAAAGAAACTGACCTGATTACGTTGGAAGACATCAAAGGAGTGGTTCATAATCATACAACATGGAGCGACGGCGTCGACTCGCTGAATGACTTTGTAAAAGCATGCCGTCGACGGGGATACGAATATGTTGTAATTTCCGATCACTCAAAAAACGCGCATTATGCGGGCGGATTAAAGGAAGAGAAAGTATTGCTTCAATTAAAGGAGATTGATAAATTAAATAAGGGTGAAAAGAAATTCAAAATATTTAAAAGCATTGAATGTGACATACTCGTTTCCGGAGAACTGGATTACGGTAACGATTTCTTGAAGACGTTCGATATGGTGATTGTTTCTGTACATCAATTGCTGAAGATGGATGAGAAAAAAGCGACCCAGCGGTTGATAAAAGCGATTGAGAACCCGTACACCACAATCCTTGGCCATATGACCGGGCGTCAATTGTTGATACGCCCCGGTTATCCGGTTGACTTTAAGAAAGTGATTGATGCCTGTGCGGCAAATAATGTCATTATTGAGATCAATGCAAATCCATATCGGCTGGATATGGACTGGTCTCAAATTCCTTATGCGATAAAGAAAGGAGTAATGATTTCAATTAACCCGGATGCACATAGTATTGGAGAGATCGACAACATCCGTTGGGGCGTTGCGGCTGCCCGCAAAGGCGGATTAACAAGGGATATGACATGGAACGCGATGACGTTGCAGAAGATTGAGAAGTGGATTGCCGAATCGTAGGGCAGTAATTTGAAAACCTGCCTGCCGGCAGGCAGGTTTGAAGATTTGAAAATGTCTCGATACACGTGATGTATTGCTCTTTTCTTTGCGTCTTTGCGCGAAATATTCTCGCAAAGGCACAAAGGATCAGCGGTCAGACGAGGACGTCAGACCGGGCTTGATTTCCCATTCAAAGTTTCTTAAGCATAATATTTCGATATTCGACTTTCATTGGCGGACCTACATGTACCTGAACGCCCAGCAATCCCGATGATTTGCCATTGATTTTATCGTTATCTGTGACATCACTCATTAAAACATTATTTACATAGTGCTGCAGGCGGTTGCCTTTAACTACCAAACGGATCTTATTCCAGTCTTCATGTTTAATATGGGTTTTTAACGAATCAATATTTCCCAACGAGCCAGTCACGGTCCTTTCAAGCCACGCGTTGCTTTTTATATTGTCCTTCAGGGGAGCTGACGAATTTTTTGGGGAATTCACTGTGACGACCTCGCCCCGATATGCCAGGGTGGTGCGTGCCCTTTCTTCATAATTTTGACCCGTATAACGATTTGCCCCATCGATGTCCGCCTGGTATCCTTTTAGTGCGTGGAGAGGTTCAGCTAACTTTTCACTCCGATAATTAATTCCACTATTTCCGCCATTGGTAATTTTCACTTCAAGGGCTAATTCAAAGTCTGCTGTTTCACCTCCTTTCCAGATAATGAAGGAATTTGTTTTTAGCAGCGTGGCCGGTGTTATCTCACCCACCAGCTTTCCATTTTCAACCCTCCAATATTTTGGATCGCCTTCCCAGCCATTAAGCGTCTTTCCGTCAAATATTTTTACAAATCCATCTTTACTGACTTTATTTTGGCCAGACGATGTACAGCTCCCGGCCATCATGAACACCGTAACTAAAATTCCTATATCGATCATTGATGAAATCCTACAACCCGTTTTTTTTCGCTTTAAAAGCTTTTGGGTATCTGTTTTTTTACTGGTCATTGTATAAAGGATTTGTATAAGTTATGATGAGTACTTACTGGTCATTCGCTTAATAAACTTCAAACCCTTTTCTGCTATATCCCAGGGTTTGGAATATTCACGCCATACGCCGATGGCATTCGCAAAGTCAGGATCGTTCCGGGAGAATGCCTCGATCGTTAGCCAGCCCTTGTAATTCATTTTTGCAAGGTTTGAAAAAGCTTCATCGAAATTCACATGTCCATCACCAGGTGTGCCACGGTCGTTTTCACTGATATGGACATGCGCCAGAAGGGGCGCGATCGTTGATATGGCCTGGGTAAAATTTTTTTCTTCAATATTGGCATGATGAGTGTCGAACATTGCTTTGACATTCGGATGATTCGCAGTGTTCACGAGTCTTGCCAATTGTTCCATCGTATTACACAAATAACATTCAAAACGGTTGAGCGCCTCCAGGCCCAGGGTAATGCCTGACTGGGCAGCGTATTCACCAGCAGAATGGAGCACTTCAGCGCTCCTTTCATATTCAATATCCTCGGGTGCACGCTTCGCAAAGATAGCATGTGCTGAATGAAACGGACCGCAGAGGATGGAAGCATTCAGGTCATGAGTACGATCAATCGCCCACCGGATGCGATCCAGAGATTTTGCTCTTATGGCAGCTGATTCGCTGACGGGATTTTCGTCTTTACCCACTACAAACACCGTCGTTACTTCCAGGCCGATGTTCCTGGCATGATCTCCTAAAGATCTATAGGCAGTTTCATCGGGTGAACCGACCAGGAATTCCACGCCATCGTAGCCAATATCTTTCAGCCTATCCAGGATCGGCTTTAATTCGTTTGAATTGTTTGCGGACCACACAAGTACATTGAATCCAATTTTATTCATACGGTAATTTGAAATTCATAAACGCGTTTGAACCCAGAATTCAGGATTCGTTCGTAGTCGGATATTGAATCATAAACTTCAAACTTCAAGACTCAGACAGCTAAACAAATCGTCAACGGACAACTTTCGTAAATAAAGATATGCAGTACCGCCCAGAGGCAAAGTGAATAGAGAACCGGAACTATTGATTGTGTGACTCCAGACTCCCGACTCTATTTCACTATGCCACGATAAGGCACATTGATTTCAATTTTCCCGGCCCACTTTTGCGGAATCTTTTTTCCGCTTGCCCAATGAATTGAATTAATCACGAGTCGCTGAAATGGTTCGAGTGAAAAATCTTCAGGATGTCCAAGTGTGGTCATGAAAAATTTTCCGCCATAACTATTCACTCCTGTCCATGCAACAGGGTTGTCAATCGCATCTGTTTTTTCTGGGTTTATCGAATGCCCCAGTAATAACCAGCTTGACCCCTTTGATGGATAATCAGGCTGCACTTTGTACAGCCATGACCTTGAATGAAAATTATTTGAAACACCGGTGAGAATCGGATTTTTGGCAGCCTCCGGAATAATGGTTACATCGGTACTGGAATTATGGCCATAATGAGTATGATTAGACTTTCCTCCCCAGCCAGGCGGTGAATTAAATGCAAGTTCTCCAAATGCGTTCCATTTCTCAAGCTCATGCCCCTTCGGGTAATTAAATGCGTGTGTCGTGGTCCGGAAACCGACAACCGGCTTCCCGGTTTTCAAATAATCCTCTATGAGTTTTACCTGCTCTGCAGGCAAACGTCGCCAGCGAAGAAAAAATACAGCCACATCAGCTTCCTGCAAAGCTTCCAGGCCGGGAATATTTTCTTCAGCATTTTGATCTGGAGATGCTTTAAGAAATTTCGTACGAAAACCATAGTTCTTCTCTAATTCTGCAGCGATATACGGCAGTGTGGTTTCACCACTATACTCGTGATCTCCTGTTACAAAAACAATCAACGGATTCCTGGAATTGATTTTATTCCCGGTCTGGGCACAGGAATAAAGCATTGTTTGCAGGAGAGTGATGATCAATAAACAAAATGCAAAACGATAATTTCTTTTCATGAGAAGCAATAAGAGGTTTGACTGAAATTGAAGGCTAATTACTTGTTATTTTCCCTGCGGGTGCTGTTTAAGAAGTTCTTCAGGCGAATAAAAACCAGTCTTATTTTTTGTGGCATCCCGTATTTCTTTCACTTTGTCAGGGGCCACTGCTGATGCGTTGTTACCAAAAGAATTTCGTACATACGTTATCACTGAAGCAATTTCCTCATCGTTAAGCATAGCACCAAAAGCTGTCATAGGCACTTGCCCGGGATATTGTTTCCCCTCTACTTCAATGGGACCATGCATTCCCTTTAGTACAAGCTTAATCAGCCTGTCTTCATTTCCCAGAACCCAATTATTTTTATCAAGTGGTGGAAAGCCTGAAGCTGGGAGTCCCTTGCCATCTGGCTGATGACAGGTACCACAGAAACCTTCACGCGAATAAATTTCCTTCCCTTTAATGAAAAGCCGGGCATCTGATCCCTTGAGTTGCGTTGATGCAAATTCTTCTTTGGTTTCTTTTACTTCATGGCCATTTAAGTGAGCGAGCGAGGTTGCATAAGCGGGTTGCATCCATTCGTCAAGTGATTTTTTTTCCGCGGCCATCACTATAGGCAAACCCTTTGTCTTGTCGAGCCATGAAGCAGCTACGATTGCCTCAAGTCGCACACGGCCATGTACATCACCCGCCGCGTGCAACAGCAAGTTTGATTGTTCCGGGACCTGGTGCCCGGTGTACCGGAGCACACGAACCGCTGCTGCTCTGGCCCTGAAATCTTTTGCATCCAGTAATTGTCGCAAAAGTTTTTCATTTACCTTATTCATTCCCCAGCTTACCCATAAGGCTTCCAACAAATGATGGTCATAGCTACTATCATTTTTGTTTAGATTCGAAACCCATGTATCAAGATATGACAACACTTCTCCTACAGGCCTGCCACGAAGTTCACGTCGTGTCCGATACCGCGTACGGTATTCAGGAAGCTTCAGGTTATCGAAAAGTTCAGGAATAGATGCTCCATATATTTTCGCTGGTGTCACCAACGGTCGGGAAGGATATGTGATCCTGTATATCCTTCCATGTACATGATCACGGAGAGGGTCACGTGCATTATGCTGCATGTGACCAATCAACACATTGTGCCAGTCAACTACGTACAATGATCCATCCGGGGCAAATTCCATGTCAACGGGTCGAAAGTTTTTGTCTTCCGATTTCAGGAGATCCTGGCGATGGCGGCTTGAATATCCTGTACCGTCGTCAACAAGTGTATGTTGTTTCGTTCCCAAAAATCCGATCGTATTGTTGATTAAGAAGTCCCCCTGCACGTCTGGAGGAAAATGCCGGCTGGAAACGAATTCCAACCCTGAAGTGGGGCGCACTCGATGTGCTTCTTCTACAAGTTGAAACGATTTATGGGTTGAGACTCCATAACGCGGCCTGACAGTTCCTGGCATCATCCAACGAACATCAGGACTCGATGTTTCAGCAAAAAAATTCTGACCCCACTCATCAAACGCGATTCCCCACGGATTAGGAATGCTCAGTTGGGCTGTTCGTTCCAGTTGTCGTCGCTGCGGATTATAGCGATAGAATCCTCCATTGGTCGCACGGACAGGGCCATACGAAGTTTCAACATTTGTATGAAGGAAAACTCCCTCACCCATGTATATGGCACCAGAGGGATCCGTAGTATATGCATGATGTGCATGATGCGTATCATGATCATCAAAACCACTCAACAAAATTTCTTTCGAGTCGGCTTTATCATCTCCGTTGGAATCCTTCAAGAGAACAAGATTCGTACCCTGTGACAGATAAACGCCTTCGGCTGCCAGTTCAAAACCCACTGGAAGGTGTAAGCCCTCAGCAAAAATCTTCTGGTTATCTGCTTTGCCATCGTGGTTTGTATCTTCCAATATGATAATTTTATCGTTTGGTTTTGGATCTCCTGGCTTCCAATGCGGATATGTGGGCATAGTAGCCAACCAAAGACGTCCCCTATTATCGAAGGATAATTGAACCGGGTTAGCGAGGTCGGGAAATTCCCTTTCAGACGCAAACAATTCTATTTTATAACCCGGTGCCACTTTCAGTTTACTCAGCGCCTCCTCACCATATAAGTATCTTAAAATGCCATTTTTTTCGGGATTGTAGTTCGTCTCAACTGCTGGAAGAGCCCGTGTCTTACTATCAGCTGTTGCGATATCCATCTTCTCTCCTTTTGCGGCTAACCAAATCGCTTGATCCCTGATCGCAGTCATCTGCCGGATTTTTTCCAGTTCCGGTGGATAGTTGTCTGGCCCGTATGGTCTAAACCGGCGACCATAAACATGAACGCCATTAGGAATCTTAAGATCATTATGCCACATCCAGTTTTTTTCCATCACTGCTGCATGAATGAGTGCCTCGTTATTTTGAGATTTTGGTGGTTCCTTTCCAAATAATTCTTCGGTGAGTAAAGTTGCAAACTTTACATAACCGGCGTCAGTAAGTTGGGAACCATCAATGGTTAATGGCGTGGCCGTAGTTTCAAACCATTTTTTAGAGGGAGAATACGCATCGAGAAAATAGACCTTGTTTTTTTCTGCTATTTCCTTCATTGCCTCTGTATACAAACCGAGATTAATATTTTCCGGTTTACCGTCCGGGAGATCGTATTTATCAGAAAGATCTTCGAAAGCGATCGGAGATACAATGGCGAGTTGCGGCGTTGTGTGGCCATTGTATTTTTGTTGTAAGGTATGCTTAATGAATGCATCGAGTTCGGCCTTATAATTTTCAAGACCCGCTTCACCCTGGAAAGATTCGTTAAAACCAAAGAAGGCTATTATAATGTCTGCCTTGTGCCTGGTAATCCACTGGTCCGGAGTTTCATATTCTCCCTGGCTATCCGAATTACGCGCCAGATCTGTTTGGAATTTCTCTGCTCCTGGAAATGCCCATGGCGATGGTCTGCCTGAATGTGGCCTAAAGCCAGGAGTGTTGCCTCCATCACACATATTCCGAATGTACAGCAAACTGTCAGGGTAACGGACATGCATGCCGGTTTCGAAATGGCCAAAGTTCATCATGCGAGAACCCAGGTTGTTACCAATTAAGATGATGTGAGAACCTTTGCTGATTTTCAATAATGAGGACGAGGACTGGTTACAACCGAACGAAATTATCGTTAGCGCGATTGCAACTACTATTCTGAATATGGTGTTCTTACGATTTATTTTCATCATTTATGGGTTCCTCGTTTTATGTTGGGCTAAGAGATAAAGAGTTTTTGGTAAAAAGGAAAAGAGTGTTTGTATGTACTCCGCAGATCGGCAGGTTTACCATCTTTCTGTCTATTCTTCTTAACGGTTACTTTATTGATTTTTGCAGATCATTACTATCACAGAATTAAATCAAATCGCCCATCGCACATCTAAAACGCACATCTAGAATGATGGAATTTCTTTCCAGCTTTTCGACGCGGCAGATTCAATCACGGCGTGGCACACCTGCTGTGTTTCAAGTGCGTCCTTAAACGTCGGGGCACATTCTTCGCCAGTTTCCAATGTTTTGAGGAAATCAGCAACCTGGTGTACAAAGGAGTGTTCGTAACCAATGGAAAGTCCGGGTACCCACCATTTGTTCATGTATGGATGATCTCCGTCCGTGACATGGACGTTCCGCCAGCCGCGGACATTCGATTCGTCTGCATGGTCGAAAAACTCAAGGCGGTTGAGATCGTGAAGATCCCATCGAATGGATGCATGTTCTCCGTTGATTTCAAAAGTATACAGTGCTTTGTGTCCCCTCGCATATCGGGTAGATTCAAACAATCCAAGTGAACCGTTTTCAAAATGACAATGAAAAATACATGCATCATCTATTCCAACTTTTTGGACCTGCCCGGTCAACTGGTGTACACGTTCTTTGATGAAAGTTTCCGTAACAGCTGAAACATCTTTGATTGATCCATTGAGCCAGATGGCAGTGTCGATACAATGAGCTAACAAATCGCCCGTGACACCTGAACCGGCTGCATCTACATCTAAGCGCCATAGCGCCTCTCCGCCCTGCGGCAGGTTTGCGTTGATCGTCCAGTCCTGCAAAAAGTTTGCACGATAATGAAAAATCCTGCCAAGCTTGCCTGAGGCAACTATTTGTTTGGCTAACGTGACTGCGGGAAGACGACGGTAGTTATACCACACTGTATTTTTAACACCAGCTTTCTCCACTGCAGCAGCCATTTTTTGTGCGTCATCGAGGGTGGCTGCCAAAGGCTTTTCGCACAGGATCATTTTGCCTGCTTCAGCGGCTGCAATTGCAATTTCCGCATGCACGTTATTAGGCGTGCAAATATCTATCGCATCAATATCATCGCGTTTAATGATTTCTCTCCAATCAGTTTCTACAGAGGAATAACCCCATTGATCAGCAAAGGCACTAACGCGTTCCGGCCTTCGTGAACAAACCGCCTGCAATACCGGGCGATATTGTAATTCAGGAAAAAAATCACCCAGCCGCTTATAGCCATTCGAATGCGTGCGACCCATGAAACCGCCGCCAACTAAGCCGATTCTTACTGTTTTATGGTTACTCATGCCTGTTATATTTAAATAGAAAAGCTAATATCCAGATTTCGGAAGCCAGAATCCAGTAGTTGGTCCCAAAAGCCTGTATCCGGTTTAAGCAGCTTCGTGCCATCCATGCATTTTTCGCACTCTGATGAGAGTAGCCAGGATATCATTCCAGGTTTGTTGCTTCATCATAACCTCATTGGAAAACATGCATCCATCCCAGCAAATATGTTTGAATGCTTTGGTAAGTTCGCCGTTTTCATCTCTCATCCAGTAACCTGCATCTGCGACGATGTCTAATTTTCCATTCGGATCCGTCGCGAGACAATGCCTTCCAGTTTTATCATGCGATCCGGTTCCATGCACGGTTCCGTCATTCTGTGCCACATGAAAATCGATCGTCCAGGGTCTTAGTGCTTTTGTAATTGTTTTTAAACCTTCCGTTAGTGCCTGGCGATCACTCCAGTCGAAATCCTTGGGAAGAATCCGATCTTCTGGTCTGTTATAACCGAGCAGGTACAATAGTGTGTGTGACATG